>DAOUBZ010000481.1:0-3858 GCA_034432515.1 Chloroflexaceae bacterium
CGCAGAAGGCCTCGCCCGGGATGACCGCCGTGCCGCAGGTCGGGCAACTGGTCGGCAATGGCGCAGCACGCCCCGCCACGGGCGCGGCGCCGGCAGGCGGCACCGGGATCGCCGGCGCGACGGGCCGACCCTGCACCGGCACCGCGACCAGCACCGCCCCGCACTGGTCGCAGAAGCGAGCCGAGGCCGGGTTCTCAACCCCACACTGAGGACAGAAGGGCATAGCTTCCCACTCCCAACTGAAACGATGCACATGCGTGGCGCCGGACGCGCCTACTGTGGTTTTGACTGCGCGGGCCTGGCGCTTGTTGCAGCGTACTATAGCACAGGGCGCGTGGGCCGCAAGCCTGTGGTCGGGTATAATGGGCGCGACCCTCCTCATCAGATACAAGGGAGTATCCCATGGATTTTACGGCCGGCTACGAGATGTTTCTTCGTGATGAGCACGCCATGCTGCGGCAGACGGTGCGCCAGTTTGCCGAGCAGGAGGTGGCGCCCTACATTCGCGCCTGGGATCGCTCGGGTGCTGAGCATGGTGAAGGCCCCGAGACCCGCACGCACATTCGGCCCGTGCTCAGGCGCATGGGCGAGCTCGGCTTGCTCGGCATCTGTCTCCCCCGTCGTTATGGCGGCGCAGGGATGGACTACCTTGCGCTGGCCGTCGTCTGCGAGGAGTTGGAGCGCGTTGACAGCTTCCTGCGCGTGGTCATGTCGGTCCACACCGGGCTCAACTCCATGAGCCTCTTTCAGTGGGGCAGTGAGGAGCAGAAGCAGCGCTACCTGGTGCCGCAGGCCCGCGGCGAGCAGCTTGCCGCCTACTGCCTCACCGAGCCAGACTCGGGCACCGACGCCGCCGCCATGCGCGCCACCGCCCGCCGTGACGGCGACAGTTACATCCTCAACGGTGAGAAGACCTGGATCAGCCTGGCCGACATCGCCGACAACTTCCTGGTGATCGCCAAGACCGACCCGGAGCAGGGCGCGCGGGGCATCTCGGCCTTCATCGTCGAGCGGCGCTGGCCCGGCGTGAGCAGTCATCCCATCCACGGCAAGCTCGGCGTGCGCGCCGGCAACACCGGGAGCGTGGTCTTCCAGGATGTGCGCGTGCCCGTCGCCAACCGCCTGGGGGAGGAGGGTGAGGGCTTCAAGATCGCCATGGCCGCGCTGGACAATGGGCGCTACACCGTGGCCGCCGGGGCCACCGGGCTGATCCAGGCCAGCCTCGAGGCCAGCCTGCGCTACGCCCAGGAGCGCAAGACCTTCGGCAAGCCGATCGCCGAGCACCAGTTGGTGAAGCGTATGCTCAGCCACATGGTGCGCAAGCTCGACACTTCGCGCCTGCTGGTCTACCGGGCGGGCTGGATGAAGAACCAGGGTGTGCGCAACACCCGTGAGACCACCCTGGCCAAGTGGCACGCCACCGTGTCGAGCTTTGAGGCGGCCGACGACGCGATCCAGGTGCACGGCGCCTATGGCTACGCCGACGAGTATCCGGTGGAACGCTACCTGCGCAATGCCCGTGGCGCAGTGATCTACGAGGGCACCCGCGAGTTGCAGGAATTGTTGCAGGCCGACTTCGCCCTGGGCTACCGGATCAATCCGCCGCTGCGCTGCGAACTGCCGGCGTATGATCCCGAGGCGTGGGGTTGACAGTCAGGCCGAAAGCGCGGATTATACGCGCATAGCGGTGGAGAACGTGGTACAATCGGGGGCGTTACGGGTGCCGGTAGGGTGTCGCACGGGCGGCGCCCCGACGAAGGAGCTTGGGCATGCACATCGTTGTGTGTATGAAGCAGGTCCCTCGGGACAACTCGGTCAAGATCAACCCTGATCTGAGCATCAACGCCGACGGAATCGAGAAGATCATCAATCTGTTCGACGAGTACGCGATCGAGGAAGGGATTATCTGGAACGAGAAGCACGGCGGCAAGCTGACCGTGCTGTCGATGGGCACCGATGAGTGGGTCGAGCAGATGCGCCGCGCCCTGGCGATGGGCGCGACCGACTCGCTGCTGCTGAAGGACCCGGCGTTCGCCAACCTCGACACGATCGCGGCGGCCAAAGTGGTCGCGGCGGCGATCAAGAAGCTCGGCGACGTGGACCTCATCCTGACGGGGCGCAACAGCACCGACGATGAGAGCGGCGGCTTTGCCCCGGCCCTGGCCCGATCGCTCGGCTGGCCCCAGATCACCTACGTCGGCAAGGTGCTCGACGTGGACGCTGCCGGCAAGACGATCACCGCCGAGCGCCACCTGGAGACGGTGGTCGAGACGGTCAGCGCCCCGCTGCCGGCCGTGGTGAGTGTGATCAAGGATATCAACAACCCGCGCTACCCCTCGCTGCTCAAGATCAAGAAGGTCGCCAAGGTGGAGCCGCCAGTCTGGACGGCGGCGGACCTTGGGGTCAGTGGGCTCACATCAGCCGCCACTATCGCTCAGCGGGTGCCGCCGCCGCCACGTCCCAGCGGCGAGGTGATCGACGGTACCGATGCAGCCGCGAAGGTGAAGAAGCTGGTCGACAAGCTGCTGGAAAACCAGATTATCTAGCGGAGGGAACTATGCCGGGCGTACTTGTCTATATCGAGCAGGTTGATGGCGGGCTGGCCGCCGTCACGCGGGAGTTGCTGGGCAAGGGCAAGGAGCTCGCCGCGGCCCTCGGCGGCCCGCTGAGCGCCGTGGTGGCCGGCAGTGGCGTGGGGGGCGTGGCCCAGCAGGCTGCGGCCCTCGGCGCCGACACGGTCTACACGGTGGATGATGCGAGCCTCTCGCCCTATACGACCGATGGGCATGTGGCGGCCGTCAAGGTCGCCGTGGCTGCGGCGCAGCCCGCGCTGATCCTGGCCGGGGCGAGCTTCCAGATGCGCGACTTCGGCGCGGCGCTCGCCACCGACCTCGACGCCGGCCTGGCCGTCGACATCACCGACATCAAGGTTGAGGGCGGCGCCGTCAGCGCGGTGCGTCCCTCCCACGGCGGGAACGTGGTTACCACCTACAACTTCCCCGCCGGCCGGCCGGTGGTCGCACTCGCGCGCAAGCAGAGCTTCCCCGAGGCCCAGGCGGGCGGCGCAGCCGGCACGGTGCAGGCCCTCGCGCTCGGTGGCGCCGAGATCCGCACCAAAGTGACCAGCGTGGTGCCCAAGTCGGGTGCGGTGAACCTCACCGATGCGGCGATCATTGTCACCGGCGGGCGTGGCCTTGGCGACAAGGACAACTACTACAAGCTCATCCCCGCCCTCGCCGAAACCCTCGGTGGGGCCTATGGCGCCTCGCGCGCGATCGTCGACGCCGGCTGGGTGCCCTACGAGCACCAGGTCGGCCAGACGGGCAAGACCGTCTCGCCCAAGCTCTACATGGCCTGCGGCGTGTCCGGGGCCATCCAGCACCTTGCCGGTATGCGCACCAGCCGCAACATCGTGGCGATCAACAAGGACCCAGAGGCGCCGATCTTCCGCGTCGCCACCTTTGGCCTGGTTGGCGATGTGAACGAAGTGCTCCCCCTGCTGACCGAGGAGCTTAAGGGTCGCCTCGGCCGGTAGGAACGAACGGTGGGGAAACCTGGTTTCCCTGGGCTGGCCTCTGGGGGCGCAACACTGTTGCGCCCCCTCTTCGTTCCCGCATCCAGGCGATCCAGAAGGCTTTCGAGCCAGGTAATAAAACGCCGCGTAGACCAATGAAATATCCTCGGCAAGCCGCTGCACGTACTGCAACTCGTACTACAACGAGGGTTGTCATTCCGAGCCCTTCGCTTCGCTCAGGGTAACCTCCGCGAGGAATCCCGGCTGTGATGCCATCCCGAGACCCTTCGCTTCGGCTACGCCTCCGCTCAGGGTGACAGGTGTAGGGCGTACTGATGCGACAG
>DAOUBZ010000482.1:0-7170 GCA_034432515.1 Chloroflexaceae bacterium
GGGAGAGGCCTGCCCTGAGCGTAGCCGAAGGGGGGCAGGGGGGTGAGGGCAAGCAGCGCATCAGGACGCCATCCGCCAAAAAACCTACCCCTGAGAGACCCGCGACGCCCCGGTGCCCCACCGTGGCCGCCCCGCGCCCCACCGTGGCCGCCGCAGGCGCGGGGGGCGGTCATGGTTTGCAATGCGCCCCGGCGGTCACGCGGGGGCGGCGGCGCGTGCTATGCACCACACCGTCGCGTTCGACGCGGCGTCAGTGGCGGAGCTTGATCAGTTCCTGGCGCATCAGCGCCGCATAGACGACGGCCAGGATGGCGGCGAAGGCGAACCACTGGATGGCATAGCTGAGGTGTGGGCCTTCGTCAAGCTGGCGCGGATCGCGTGGGCGGGGCAGTGCTGCGCCATCGCCGCCGGGCAACTGCTCGAGGTAGAGCGGCAGCAGCGGCACGTCCACCTGCGCCTGGAGCCCGGTAACGTCCACGCGCACCCAGGCGTTGATCCGCTCCTCACCAGGGAGCGGCAGGTCACGGGGGGCCAGCGGCGAGGCGGGGCGCGTCTGGGGGGCGAAGGCCAGCCCTTCGAGGCTCACCTCACGGGGCACGGCGTAGGCCGCCAGGGCCGCCGGATCGCGCTGCGTCGCGGGCAGCCAGCCCCGGTCAACGATCACGGCCACCTCGCTCCCGGCGATGCGCAGCGGCGTGAGCAGATGCACCCCTGCGACGCCATTGTCCGATTGCTGGCCGCGGAGGACGACGCTGGCCTCGTTCACGAAGGTACCCGTTACGCGTAGCTTGCGCCCGACCAGGGCCGCCGGGTCGGGCTCCCGCCCGGTCAGGGTCACCGGATTCTGATCGAGCAGTGCCAGACGCGTCGCGTTGGCGGCACGGCGCTGCTCAAGCCGCTCCAGTTGCCAGAAGCCAAGGGCAAGAAAGCTGGCGAAGATCAACAGGGCAAAGAGATGCTTGAGCAGCCAGCTGCCGCTCAGCAGCGGGTGAGAGGGCATAGTGTTCCACATCCAGGCGCATATGAACCGTTTCCAGGCTCAGTATAGCGCAACAGCAATTGAACAGATTGTCAACTCAGCCCTGGCCGGCAGCAAGCGAGGGGGCAGTCTTGGTATGGTAGCATAGCGCAGAAGTGGCTTGACGTGCAGAAGGAGCAGCATTGTGCAGATCAACCCGGGCATCTTCAAAGCCTACGATATTCGCGGCATCTACCCGACCGACCTGAACGAGGAGGCCGCCTATCTGATCGGGCGCGCCTTCGTGAGCCTGCTGGGCGCCGAGACGGTGATCGTGGGGCGCGATATGCGCACCTCGGGGCCGGCCATGTTCGCGGCCGTCACCCGTGGTATCACCGACCAGGGCGCCGACGTGGCCGATATCGGCATGGTCAGCACCGATCAGTACTACTTCGCCTGTGCAACGCTGGGCCTGCCCGGCATGATGGTCACTGCCTCGCACAACCCGAAGGAGTACAGCGGCTTCAAGATGGTGCGCCGCATGCCCTACCTGCTCAGTGGCGACGAGGGCATCCAGGATCTGCGCCGGCTCGTTGAGCGCGAGGCGTTTCCCGCGCCGACGCGCAAAGGCGTGATCACCCGCCACGACTTCCAGGAGCCGTTCATTGCGAAGGTGCTCGGGCTGATCGACGTAGCTGCGCTCGAAAACGGCGGTGCGCTGGGCCGCCCGTTGCGGGTGATCGCCGACACCGGCAACGGTATGGTTGGCCCCATGCTGCAGGCGATCTACGCGCGGCTGCCGATTGCGTTCACCGGCATGTACCTCGAACCCGACGGCACCTTACCCAACCACGGCCTCGACCCGCTGCAGCCCGAGAACCGCGCCGAACTGCAGGCGCGCGTGCCCGCCGAGGGCTTCGACATCGGCTTCCTCTTTGACGGCGACGGCGACCGCTTCTTTGCTGTCGACGACCGGGGCCAGTTCATCTCCGGCGACTTCCTCACCGCGATTATGGGCCAGTACATGCTCGAGAAGGTCCCCAGCGCCAGGGTGATCTACGACGTGCGTGCCTCCTGGGCCGTACCCGACTTGATCCGTGCAAAGGGCGGTACCCCGCTGATGGAGCGGGTGGGCCACGCCTTCATCAAGCGGCGCATGGCCGAGGAAGACGCGGTCTTCGCCGGTGAGGTGACCGGTCACTACTACTTCAAGGACTTCTTCTACGCCGACTCGGGGATCATCCCCTCGTTGCTGCTGCTGGAGTTGCTGGCCCGGCGCGGCGTGCGGATGAGCGATCTGCTCAAGGAACTGGAGGAAAAATACTTCATCTCGGGCGAGATCAACTCCAAGGTGGACGACGTGCCGGACCGGCTGGCCGCACTGGCTGCGCGTTACAGCGACGGGCAGGTCGAGCGGCTGGATGGCATCTCGGTGAGCTACCCCACCTGGCACTTCAACGTCCGTGGCTCCAACACCGAGCCGTTGATCCGGCTCAACCTCGAGTCGATCGCCTCGCCCGCAGAGATGGCAGCGCGGCGCGACGAGGTGCTGGCGGTCATCAGGGGCTAGCGAAGCAATACTCGGCGACTGGCAGCCAGGATCCTTTGCAACGCCTGCGGCTCCGCTCAAGTCTGAGCGGAGCCGCAGGCATTGCGCTCTCCAAACCTACGCCGGGGTGGCTGCCGGGCGAATGGTGGGAATCGGCGCGTCGTAGACGCCGCGCCGCATGGCGATGATCGCGCCCAGGGCAAACACCAGGCTGACCAGCCCGACCAGCCAGCCCACCCAGGGCAGCATGCTCGCCAGCACGATCAGCAGCACGCCGATGCAAAGGGCCACGAAGTCACCCTCGCTCCGCCCGGTCGCCGCCAGAAGCGCCCGCCCGGCCCACAGGCCGGTGATCAGCGGGCTGAGTGTCCAGGCGAGCACCAGGGCGGCGGTCAGCAGCAAGGCGAACATGATCGCCAGGAACCAGCCCCAGAAGAGCAGGATGGCCAGGAAGACCAGGCCGGACAGCAATGGGATGGCGAAGAGCACGGCCATGGCCGCGATCCCGTACAGGGCCGCCTGGCCCGGACGGGCGGCGAGCGCCTCCGCCGGACGCCGCAGCGCCGCGGGTGTGTAACGCAGCATCAGCCAGCCGAGCAGGGCAAAGCCCGCCAGGGTCAGCAGGATGCGGACGATGCGGTTAACGTCGATGATCGGCCTGGTCGCGGGCTGGGTCGCCTCACGTTGCTCAAAGCGCACGTCGCTCGCCACGCCGGGCGGCACGGTCACCTGCTCGGGCGCCGTGTAGGTCAGTTGCCCCGCGATCTGCGCGGCCCCGCCGATGTTCAGCGTGTCGGCTTCGATCGTGGCGTTCTTGCCCACACTGCCGTTCAGATTGACCACACCTGCCCCAACGCGCAACTCGTTGGCGACCTTGCCGTCCATCAGCACCTCACCGCCGACCAGGTAGGCCGAGCCACCCACGGTCGCCCCGCGCTCGATGCGCACACCCTGGACCACGGTGCGCCCGGCCACACGCATCGCGCTGGTCATGCCCTCACCACCGCCAGCGGCAGCAAAGAGATGATCGCCGATCGTGCCGGTGACGATCACGCCAGCACCGGCAGCACGCACATCGTCCTCCACCACGCCATTGATCCGCACCTCGGCGCCCGCGGTGAGCAGGTCACCGGTCACCACGCCATTGACCTCGACGTAGGCGCCCATCGCGACGAGGTCGCCCTCAACCTTGCCATCAATGTAGATCTCCTGGGCGAAGACCGTCAGGTCATCCTCGACCACCTGGTCCGCGGCCAAACGGTAGACCTCGCCACTGCCGAACTCCGCGGCGAACACCGGAACCGCCAGGAATAACGCCAATAGCCCGGCTACTGTAGCGAGTAGCCAGGTACGCTTAATTGTCCGGCCCATATGACCTCCTTGTGGTTAGAGCCGGTAATGGCGAACCCCGTGCCTCACGACCGTGGCCCGCAGCGTGATCATACACCGGGGCAGGGCCGGGTGGCGTAAAGAGGCGCGCACCCGACGATACGGGATCACAACGCGCGCAGGGGTGGGACCGGGTTCAGAGGCAGGAGCCTGCGGCATCAGTGCCTCCGGGATGCGCGCTGCAATTGAGCGATGGCATCGCATCCTCGCTGCATCGCCTCCTCGCGAACGGTCAAGCGGGTTTGACGATCATCACAGCACACCCACCCCGGCCAGGAGCAGAATGAGCACACCCACCACGATGCGATAGAGCCCGAAGGCGATGAAGTTGTGGCGCGCGATGTAGCGCAGCAGCCAGCCGATGGTCAGGTAGCCGACGATCATGGCCACCACCGCCCCCAGGAGCAGGCGGCCCCAGTCGGCCGGCTGGATCTGATCCAGACTGCCGAGCAGGTCAACCATGGTGGCAGCACCGAGGACCGGGATGGAGAGGTAGAAGGAGAAGGCGGTAGCCGTCTTGCGGTCAAGCCCGGCGAGCAGGCCACCAACGATCGAAGAGCCGGAGCGCGACATACCGGGGATCAACGCGAAGACCTGGGCAACACCGACCCCAAGCGCCTGCAGGGGCGTGATCCGCCCGAGCTCATGCGTGGTTGCCGCACGGGGCGGAAAGCGTTCGACGAGCAGAAAGACGATCCCGCCGACGATCAGCGCTCCAGCGATCACCTGCGGCGTCTCGAAGAGCACAGCCTTGATGAAATCACGGAAGGCCACACCGATGACCGCGGCGGGCACGGCGGCGATCACCACCCCGATCCAGAGCCTGCGGGCAGCGAGGGCCTCGGCGCTCGTCCTGCGCCCGAGCAGCGCCCGACCCTGGGCAAGCAGATCGTGGGCATAGAAGGCTACAACCGAGAGGACGGTGCCGAACTGGATGAATATCTCAAAGGTGCCGCCAATGCTGCCACTGTAGCCGATCAGGTCGGAGACGATCAGCAGATGGCCAGTGGAGGAGATCGGCAGCCACTCGGTGATCCCCTGCACGATGCCAAGGACGACCACCTTCCACCACTCGGGGTCGCCGGGCACGGCGATGGCCAGGCTGGCAAGCAGCGCGACCACGGCGACAATGATCAGGGGCACGGGCGCTGTGGATCTGGAAGGGATTGCCACCTGGGGGGAATGATTGGGCATACTGCTCTCTACACAACACACCGCTGCAGCGCCGCGATAGAGCTGCACGGCGCTGCATCGACACCACCGCGACCAGGCTCAGTTCTACGCCATAGAGCTTGATGTCGGCTAAACCGGCAGCGCCTGGCCGATGACAATCCTGTCACGGCCAGGCACACGCTGGCCAGCGACCAGGCGCGGTCGCCGCCGTGCTCATCCGATTGTCACATCGCCATCATACCTATCGGCGCCTTTCGTGCGTTCTTATAGGGTGAAGGCGGAGGTGTAAATCGGTGTACGGTGCGAGGCGGCACGTGTAGTGGTGCATGCAGTAACATTCACATGCCATACTCAAGGCGGCGAATCAGGGCGCCGGGCAAGCGCGCCTCAACCATCTGGCGTTGGGTCTTCTGGATGTCGTACTCAACCCGGTTGAACTCAACAATGCCGGTGCTGGTGTTAAGGATGGCGTAGGCCGCCCGTGGGTCCTGGTCACGCGGCTGACCAACGCTACCGGGGTTGATGATGAAGCGGGACTGGCCGTCAAGGGCCACGGTCCGCAAGCGGTCGGGCAAGAAACGCTCACAGCGGTCGAAGCCGCTACGGATGCGAAAGCCCAGTTGAACGTGGGAATGACCAACAAAGCAGACTTGCTGGCGAAAGAGCTCGAAGTTGTGCACCGCCTGGTCGGGGGAAAGCAGGTACTCCCAGACTGGCTCGCGGGGGCTTCCATGGGCGATGATGAAGCGGTCGTCGATAGCGGTGGCAGGGGTAAGGCGCTCAAGCCAGGCGCGGTTCTCGGCACTCAACTGATCGCCGTTCCAGATGTTGGCCTTGCGCGCGTCGGGGTTGAAATCGCGCAGGTCGATCTTGCCGAGGCATGCGAGGTCGTGATTGCCGGTGATGGCGACATCGGCGTACTGGCGCATCAGGGCGATGCACTCATTCGGACGCGGGCCGTAACCAATCGTATCGCCGAGACACCAGAGGGCATCGACCTCACCGATTGCGGCCAGCACCGTCTCCAGAGCTACGAGGTTTGAGTGGATATCCGAGACGATAGCGATGCGCATACGGCTCCTACGCAGCTTTGACGCGACCTGAACCGGGCTCTATAATGGAGGGACCGCGGCGCGGCAAGGACGTTAGCTATTATGGTCGAGCAAACCGGACATTGCCCATATCTCGGGCTCAAGCAGAATCAGGCGATTCGCTTTGCGTCGCCCACCCCTGAACACCGCTGCTATGCTTCCGGGCAGGCCCAGGAGATTCCGCTCGTCCAGCCGGATTATCAGACGGCCTTCTGTCTCTCGCCGAATCATATCAAGTGTCCATTATACACGGGCTCCGGGATGCCTTCAACGCCGGTGCTGGCCACAGCGCCGCAGGTCGAGCCGCTACTTGCGCCAGCCGGCGGGCTGCGGGGCTGGCTGACGGCGCTCGCGCCCCGCGACCGGGCGATCTACGCGCTGTTGCTGGGGCTGCTGGGGATGATCCTGGTCACCTACGCGGTAGCCGGCGTCGGCCTGCTCCGCGAGGGGGTCTCAATTGGCGGAACACCGCCCTCGGCGCCCGCACCCACCGGCGAACCCGGCGTAGGGGCGCCGGCACCTGTCGCCTCTGTGACGCCCACCAACACGGCCACGGCCAGCGCCATCCCGGCGTCGCCCACAGCCAGCGCAACGCCACGCCCCTCAGC
Source organism: Chloroflexaceae bacterium (assembly GCA_034432515.1). GTDB lineage: Bacteria > Chloroflexota > Chloroflexia > Chloroflexales > Chloroflexaceae > JACAEO01. Next base: position 6,769 of record DAOUBZ010000482.1, read on the forward strand.
AACGGCGACGCCCAGCGCCACGCCGACTGAGACGCCGCTGCCCACGATCGAGGCGGTCACCGCGACGCCCGAGCCGCCCACGGCGATCCCTGCCCCACCGATCTACATCCCGCCACCACCACCGCCAACCGCAACCAACACCGCCGCGCCGCTGGAGCCGATCACCCCCGAGGTTCCGACCGTTACGCCGGAGCCCGGCCCAACGGGCGGGCCTGAGGAGCCGCCGGTCGAGACACCGATTCTCCCGTTCCCGACCGAGGCACCCACCGAGGCACCCACCGAGGCACCCAGCGAGGCGCCCACTGCGGAGCCCGCGCCTCCACCAACCGAGGGGCCAACGCCGCAACCCGCACGCACGCCCGGCCCATAGGGCAGTTCGGAAAGGCCGAAGCAGTGGCAGTG
>DAOUBZ010000483.1:0-4073 GCA_034432515.1 Chloroflexaceae bacterium
GGCCTGCCCTGAGCGTAGCCGAAGGGGGCAGGGGGGTGAGGGCAAGCAGCGCATCAGGACGCCATCCGCCAAAAAACCTACCCCTGAGAGCGCGGCGGGTGGTGGGGCGGCTGCGCTGCCCCAGGCAATTTGCATCAGCCCTTGATCACCCGGGGACACGGTTGACAGACTGTGCTATAATGACCCCGTAACTGACCGACCGGTCGGTCACTTAGGAGGAGCTATGAGCATTCAGGATGCACGTCGGCGCAATCAGGTGCTAGGGGTGCTGTTTGTTGGCGTCTTGATGGCGGCGCTGGACATTGCGATCGTAGGGCCGGCGCTCCCTGCGATCCAGCGGGCCTTCGGCGTGGGCGAGAAGGCGCTGGCCTGGGTCTTCTCACTCTATGTGCTGGGCAATCTGGTGGGCACGCCGTTGATGGCCGGGCTGTCGGATCGCTTCGGGCGGCGCTCGATCTACGTACTGAGTATCAGCGGCTTTGCACTGGGCTCGCTGCTGGTTGCGCTGGCGCCGGGCTTCGGCTGGCTGCTTGTGGGGCGAGTGGTGCAGGGTATGAGCGCGGGCGGCATCTTTCCGGTGGCCAGCGCCGTGATTGGCGATACCTTCCCGCCGGAGCAGCGTGGCGCGGCGCTGGGACTGATCGGGGCGGTTTTTGGCATCGCGTTTTTGATCGGGCCGATCCTGGGCGGGCTCCTGCTGCTGTTGGGCTGGCAGTGGCTCTTCCTGATCAACCTGCCGATCGCCGTGCTGCTGATCGCGCTCAGCCTGCGCCTGCTGCCGACGGCGGGGAGCGCGGGCGAGGCGCCCTTCGACTGGGCTGGCACCCTGGTGCTGGGCACACTGCTGGCCGGGCTGGCCTATGGGCTGACCGAGCTCGACCCGGTGCGCCTCCAGGCCGGGCAACTGGCGCCATTGACACTGGCGGCGCTGGTCATGGCGCTGGCCCTCTTGCCGCTCTTTCTCTGGATCGAGCGGCGGGTGCCGGCGCCCATCCTCCAGCCGGCGCTGTTCCGCTCGCGGCAGATCTGGATCGTCGCGGCGCTGGCGATTGGCGCTGGCATCGCCGAGGCCTCGATCGTCTTTGTACCGGCGCTGCTCACCGCGGCCCACGGTTTCAGCAGTTCAACCGCCAGCTTCATGCTGCTACCGGTGGTGCTGGCCATGGCCGTCGGCTCGCCGATCTCCGGGCGACTGCTTGACCGGCTGGGCTCGCGCCTGGTGGTGACGGGTGGCACGCTGCTGGCGAGCCTGGGGCTGGTACTGCTCGGCCTGTTTCCGGCCAGCCTGCTGGTCTTCTACCTCGCGTCGCTGCTGCTCGGCCTGGGCCTGGCGGTACTGCTCGGCGCGGCGCTGCGCTACATCCTGCTCAACGAAACCGGACCGAGCGAGCGGGCGGCGGCCCAGGGCCTGCTGACCGTCACGATGGGCGTTGGTCAGTTGCTGGGCGCAGTGGTAGTGGGGGTGATCGCAGCCAGCGCGACAGCAGTGATCGCCGGCTACGGACTGGCCTTTCTGGCGATCGGATTGTTCATGGCGCTGCTGATCCTGGCGGCGCTGGGCTTGCGCGGGCAGGCCGCCGAACGGGCGCGGGCGCAGGCGCTGGCCGCGCCCGTGCAGGCTGGCCAGTGAACGCCCCGGGCGACACGGTACGCGAGCGGATCATCGCCGAGGCGGCCCGGCTAATCGTCGCGTACGGCTATGACGGCGTGGCGATGCGCGAGATCGCAGCGGCGGTCGGCATCTCCAAGCCCGGGCTCTACTACCACTTCCGCGACAAGGAGGATCTGCTGGAAGCGGTGCTGACCCACTGGCTTGCCGAGACCGAGGCGCTGGTGGCGGAGGCGCGGCGCGCGCCGGATACACGTAGCCGCCTGACGATCCTGGTGCGTGGGCTCTTCGCCCAGGCGCCGACCCAGCGGGCGCTGATCCGCCTGGGCACACAGGATCTGCCGCGCCTGCGCGACGATGTGCGGGCCACGATCCGGCGCTGTTACGCGGGCGGCTTCCTGGAGCCGATCGAAGCGATCATCCGCGAGGGCGTGGAGCGCGGCGAACTACGGCCGGTCGACCCGCACATCGTTACCTGGCTGCTCCTCGGGATGCTCTATCCCTTCTTCCACACCGACCACCCGAGCAGCGAACTGGCCGGCGCAGCGACCGCGACGCTGATCGTGGACACGCTGCTCGATGGCATTGGGGCACGGGCCTGAGTTGTGTGCCACTGATGTGACGCCAGGCTACCACTGGCTGTCGTCGCTGGTTCAGCGTGGGTGTGATCGACCAGGCGGCTCACGCCGTCCTGGCGGCGCCCAGCTGCAGCCCCAGGGCGGAGTAGCCGGTATGCATCAAGCCGGCTGTCTGCTGGAGCAGGTTGGTTTGCTCGTCGGCCATCGCCAGCAACTGGCGCTGCAGTGGGCAACCCTCGGCGTAGGCGCCGTTCAGGTGGGCCCATTTCGGCAGCACATCGTGCTCGATCCACTGCCAGCGGTCGGCGGTATTGGTGATACTGCGTGTGCCAAGCAGGACGGCCAGGGGGCCGAAGTAGGCGCTGAACGAAGGCTGGTCGAGCATCCCCGAGGCGCCCTCAAAGGCGAGCCAGGAGCCGAGGGACGCCAGCCGCCGGCCCAGGTCGGACATGCGCTCCATATAGGGCGGCAGGATGGTCATCTGCTCGTGGCGCAGCATGGTCACCGCCCCCCGGTCGATCAGGATGCGGCCGGCGTCATACTCTGCGGGGTGGCACAGCTTCTGGACGCCCTCGTCGAGCAGGCGGAAGGCGTCGCGGAGCTGGGCATCCTCAGCGTCAGGGAGACAGGCCTCAACCGCCGCGAGGCCGCCGCGAATGTAGGCCAGGTGGGCCCATCCGGTATCGCGGAAGATCGCCTCATTTGCCTGCCGGATCAGCTCCAGATCCTGCCGCAGCTGATGAGTCGCTGTATCGTGGGCGCTGATCGGGATGAACAGCGCAATGTCGAGCCCGCGCCCATAGACGTCGCGCAGCAATTCGAGCAGACCCGGCTCCTGGTGGAGGGTGGCGTGTTCGGGGCGGAGCGCATCGTGGGGCGCGTCAATCATCTCCATAAGCGCCAGGCCGATCCCGACCTGGGCCGAGGCGAAGGCGGCCATCCCGGCCCATTTGAAGAGCCAGGGCTCTTGCAGATACCAGCGGGCGTACCACGCGGTAATGGCCCGGTTGCGGGCGATCGGACTGGTCGCTGGCGGCAGCTGGCGCTCGAGGATGACGTGCCACTGATCTCGGGTCGGCATGATCGTCTCCGGCACAAATCCAGGCGATACACGGAAGCACGCTTCGGCGAGTGATGAGGTCTATTATACCAGCCTACGGCAGCGCCGGGGTTCCGCCCCGGACCCAGCCGGAAGCAAGAGTTCCTGACGGGACGCCCGTGGTGTCATGCCCGCGGCGCGGTCGGGGCATGATGGTGTCAGCGGCACGGCTGTTGCCGGGCGTGGCGGCGCCCCTCGCAGGGCTGGCGGGCGCGCAACTGCAGCGCCGGGACTCACCGTACCGCCAGGATCGACGCCAGCCCCGCGCGGTGCTTCTATCATCGGATGATCACCGGCAGGTAGACCCGGTTCCAGCTTGCCTGGGCCTGTTGCGCGGCGTCTTCGGCCTCGGCGGCGCGCAGGGCCTCCAGGTACGGCGTCAGGTCGGTGTCGAGCGGGGCGGCATCCAGTTCGGCCACCTCGGCCGCCAGGCTGGCCGGCAGGGCGCCGGTGGCCTGCCGCACCAGCAGGGCGAAGCTCAGCACGATCTCGCTGGCGGTAAAGTTGCAGTGGCCGAAGCGGGTGATCGGGATCACCGTCACCCGCCCGGCCCCCTCGGGACGGGCCTTCAGCCAGTAGAGCAGGCTCTGCTCGAAGCGCACCACCTCGTCCTGCGTAGTGTGGGGCATAACGACCGGGATGCGCGGCTTGCCGCTGGTCTCGTAGTTGGCGCGGATTGCGGCCAGTGCCGCCGGGCTGGCCCGGAAACGGGCGACGCGCAGGTTCAGCAGCAGGTCGTTGTTGGAGCCCCAGTACCAGCGGGTCAGGTTGTCGAAGGGGTTGCCGC
>DAOUBZ010000484.1:0-10774 GCA_034432515.1 Chloroflexaceae bacterium
GCGTGATGAGGCGCGCGGCGCCGAGGGCCAGGCTCAGCCCGCCTGCCAGCAGCCAGAACCGGCCCGCGTCGGCGCGGAAGATGAGGGCCAGGACCAGGGCCGCCAGGCCCGCGGTGGCCCAGCCCAGGCCCAGACTGAGCACCAGGGCCACGGTTGCCGCCAGCAGTGCGGCGGCCAGGGCGTATGTTGCGACGGGCGGCGCAGGTGGTTGCGCCGCGAGCTCGATCGTCGTGAAGCGCAGACCGAGGGCGCGCACGTCGCCGGGGGTCCGGGCCTGCTCGGTCGCCAGGTCGAGCGCATAGCCGCGCAGCGCCGGGTCGCCGGGAGGCAACAGCAGGTGCAGGTTACGCCGCTCGTCGCCCACGGTGACGCGCAGCACCTCGGCGCCGCGCTGGTGCAGCACCAGTTCGCGCGGGGGCAGCGGTACGGGCGACTGGACGCTCAGGGTCAGGCGCGCGCCGGGTGGCAACGGCTGCCGCCAGAAGAGGCTCGCCGCGGGGTAGGCGAAGTGATACTCGCCCTGGGCATTGCGCTCGACCGGGTAGAAGTCCACCAGGTCGGGTGCAGGCTCAAAGGCAGCAGCCTGCCGCAGCCCGCCGATCAGCAGCGCGAGCGCCGCCGCGAGCAGCAGCGCCCCGGCAAGCAGCCCGCGTGGCAGGGTAAGACGACTGGCCCTGGTGACCGTGGACGCGGTGGTGTCAGTCGCGCGGCTCATCCCGGCCCCCCGGGTCTGGAGCGCCATGGCGGGCGCAACTGGCGCACCTGAAAGACCGTGTACTCATCGTCCTCATAGACCTGGCGCACGTCGGGCAGAGCGGCGGCCTGGTCGCGCCAGGGCTGATCCGGGCGCATGCGTGCCCGGCGCACCAGCACCCACTCTACACCCATACGCTGGTAGAGCGGCACCACTTCCTTCAGCACCGGGAAGGCGATCAGCAGGTTGATATTCTCGTGGTAGGTTGGCGGAAAATAGGTGCCATAGCCCACCGCGATCGGCTTGTGGTGATGGCGCGCGTAGTAGACGTGGTAGCCGCCGATCGTGTCGGGAACCTGGATCACCGAGCCCGTACCGGGTTGTGCGGCCAGCCAGCGATCCACTGCGCGCGGGCCGAGGGGACTCAGGGGCGGCGGCGCAGAGGCCGACTCGAGCAGCACCAGCCCGGCCAGGGCCAGCGCGCCCGCCCGCGCCCAGGCCGGCTGGCGCCCAATCCCCGTGAGCGCCAGGGCGGCCAGCGCCGCGACGCAGATCTGCAGATAGAAGGCCATGCGCGACCAGGCGCGGATCGACTGGAGCACCGGCACGTGCTCATAGATGAAGCGCACGGGCAGAGGAATCGTCGTGCCCCCCACCCGCAACTCGGGGCCCAGGGCGACCACGAAGTTGACGCATGCGATCGCCACCAGGGTCCAGACCAGCTGCTCGTGGCGCCGGCGCCAGAGGCCGACGACGGCAAGGGCGAGCAGGCCGATACCGACCGAGACATACTGTTTGGGGCCGCCGAGGGGCACCAGGTGGCGCAGCGGGTGCCAGGGGTTGGGGTTGACGAAGTCGCCGGGTAGCGCCGAGAGGATCAGCAGGGTCTCATAGGAAAAGCGGCGCTGCTCGTTGATCGCCTGGGCCTGGAGGAAAGGCTGGGCATAGGGCGCTACCAGGGCCGTCACGATCAGCAGCGCGGCGAGCAAGGGCCGCCAGTCCTCCAGCAGGGTACGGGTGGTGGCCCAGGGGCGGCGCAGTAGCGTGTAGAGCGCGAGGAGCGGCACCAGGGTCGCCCCGTAATACATCGAGGACCAGAAGGCCAGCCCGAGGCTCACCGCGGCCAGCACTACGTCGCCCGGGCGTCGTCGCTGCAGGTAGCCCTCCCAGCCGTAGAGGGTGAGCAGCACCCAGTGGGTGCCGAGTTGCGGCAGCAACCCGAGCATATGTGTAAAGCGGTAGACGCAGAAGGCAACGCCGACCCCGGCCACCAGCGCGCCGAGTCGCGAGGCGCCGATCCGCTCGGCGTACATCGCCGTGGTCAGGCCGGTGAGCACATAGGAGAGGTAGAGCAGGGCGTTGAAGCTGGCCGCCGGGCCGAAAGCCAGGGTCAGGGGCAGGCCGAGCAGGGTATGGGCGGGAGTGATCTCCGACATGCCAAGCTCATAGCCGGCCGGGTAGAAGCTGAGGGGCACGAAGGTTGGCGAGACACCTCGCTCCACCAGTGCTTCGACGAACCAGTGGAGCTTCCAGGCATACTCGTAATTGTCACCCTCGGTGCCAAAGATGTGTGTGCCGAAGCGCGGCCAGATCGGGATGCAGAGCAGGGCCGCCAGCCCGGCGAAGAGTGCCAGGGCGGGCCACCAGTTATGCCACCAGGCCCCGAGGGTGGCCGGGGGCAGGGCTTCGTCACACCCGTCCGCGGGCGATGCGGCGCGAGCCACGGGCGTCAGCGCGGCCACGGCGAAGCCCGCACCCATAGTGGCCGTCAGGGCCAGCGCCGACCAGCGCTCGACGAAGCGGGCATCGCTCTGGCGCATCGCGAGGCTGATCAGCAGGAAGAGCGCCACCACCAGCACGCGCCAGCCCCGGCTCACGCCGAGGCGCGCCAGGGCCAGCACGAGCGCCAGCGCTGCCACGGCCAGGGCCATCGCCTGAGCGGGCGCCAGCCAGCCCTGACTCCCCGTGGTGGAGAAGCCTGCCATGAACACGGCGACGCCGAGCTGTCGCTCGTCGCGCGCGGGGACGAAGGTGGGACTGCTGATGCCTACGGCGTTGGGCGCCCAGCGCAGGTCCGCGGCGGGCACGAGCAAGCGGTACTGGCGCGGCGCGGCGCTAATCGGCAACGTTGCCAGGGCACGACCGTTGACGGCGATCGTCGTGGCGACGGACGCGGGCGACGGGGCCTGGGGCGCCGAGAGGCGCAGGCGCAAGATGTGTGGCCCGGCGCCCAGGGCGGGCAGGCGGATCGTGGCTTCGCCGGCCGTCCAGCGCAGCGCTTCGTCATCGGTGTTGATCTCGGCGGGGTAGAAGCCCGCCACGCTCCCGCGGTCGGAGGCGCCAAGCTCAAGCGTCGTGGCCCGCTGCAGCGGCGCCCGCGCGATCACCACGGTTGCCAGGATGAGCAGCAGCGCCACCGTAGCGAGCTCGCTCAGCGCCCCGACCTGCCGACCGGGACGGCGACGCGCGCTGCTCTGCAACCCGCCGGCAGTATCCGCGATCATCAGGCGCCGACCGCCTCCAGGCGGGCGATGATCTTCTCGGCGGCCCGGTCCCAGCTCCATTCGCGGGCCACCACCTCGGCAGCGCGCCGCCCCACCTCGCGCGCCGCCGCCCGGTGCTCGTAGACGTAGCGCAGCTGGTGGACGAGGTGCTCGAAGTCCGGGTCGGCCCACTCGAAGCCGGCATAATAGGGGCACTTGGCGATGGCGGGGATCAGCCGGGCGGCGCGCACCGGGAAGCAGATCTCCTCGCGCATGAACTCGGTCTGCGCGCTCCAGGCGGTAGCAATGGTGGGCAGGCCGCAGGCCATCGCTTCGAGAATGGGCATGCCCCAGCCTTCACCGCGCGTGGCCGTCACGAAGCAGTCGGCGGCGCGGTAGAGGCTGCCCAGCTGGTAGCCGGGCAACTCCTGGTTGTAGAGCAGCACGATCTTCGGCGCGTTGGGCGGCAGGCCCAGAGCGGCGATCTGCTGGGCCACGTTCACGTCACCGTCGCGGTTGTCGGTCTTCAGCACCAGCACTACGTCATCGCGGTCACTGAAGGCGGCGCAGTAGGCGCGGATCAGCACCTCGGGCGCCTTGCGCTCACCCCACTCGAACACCGAGAGAAAGGTGAAGCGCTCGCTGAAACGCCGCGTCTTGATCGCGGGGTGGAAGTAGTCGGGATCGATGCCGAGCGGAATGACATGGATCGGCTTTGTTACCCCGCTGTTGCGGAAGGTCTCCAGGTTAAAATGGCTCGGCACCCAGACTTCGTCCATCAGGTTGCACTGCTGGACCCAGTCGTCGGGGATGCCGGTCACCTCCAACATCGAGAAGCCGATCCGGTAGCTGCCGCTGTTCTTGTGGAAGGCATCGCACTGGTTGTAGACCACCTGGACCAGCGAGGTGTCCTTGGGGCGGTGGCGCATCTGCTCGATGCGCGGGTCGCCACTGGGCTTCTCGGCGAAGTCGGTGCCGTAGAGGTAGGCGAGGCGCGCATCGACGCCCTGGCGGTCCATCGCGATCAACAGCTGCTTCGACGAGGTGGCGTAACCGGTGGGCGCGCTGACCAGCGAGTGCCAGAAGACGCGGTGGCGGTAGCGGTTGCGGTAGTAGGGCTCCCACTTTTCCAGGAAGATCGCCTGGGAGGTACCGTACATGCCCCAGAAGTCGACCTTGTTGAGCCGCGTGCTGACATTCTCGTGGTGGATCAGGCTCACGTCGCCGGCGACGACGACCTTGTAGCCGGCCTGCCGCGCGCGCAGGCAGTAGTCCGTATCCTCGTAGTAGGAGAAAAAGCGCTCGTCGAGCCCGCCGATCGTCGCGATCACATCGCGGCGCAGGTACATACAGGCGCCGACGATGCCCTCCACCTCGCGCACACGGTAGTACTGGCCCACGTCCTCCTCACCGCCGCCGATCTGCCATCCCCAGAAGCTGTCACTGGGCATGTAGGTGCCGGCGTGCAGCAGCCGGCCGTCGCTCATCAGCAGACGGCAGCCCACCACGCCGTAGGCCGGGTCGCTGTGGGCCACGGCGCGCAGGCGCTGCAGCCAGTCCGGCTGGATGATGCGCATGTCGTTGTTGAGCAGCAGCACATCCCAGCCGGGCGGGGCGGCGGCGATGCCCTGGTTGTTGCCGCGCACATAGCCCAGGTTCTCGGCGTTCTCGATCAACTCGATCCAGTCGAGGGTGCGCAGATACTCGCGTGTGCCGTCGCTGGAGCCGTTATCGACGACGATCACCCGGTACTCAACGCCCTCCGTCAGTTCGCGCAGGCTCGCCAGGCACTCCTGGGTGTAGTGGAGCCCGTTCCAGGTGAGCATAACGATTGCCACGGGCGGCATGGCGGAAGCATCGGCGGGCTGATTGTCCCCCGCGACGCCTGCTGCCAGCAGTGGAGTGGGCGCGGGCGGCACAACATCCCGTGGGGGTGGGGCAGCGGCGCCCGCTCGTGACGCTCTACCGTCGCGCTCGTAGGCTGCGGCCTGCCGGCGCAAGTCGCCGAGCGCCTGGCGGATCAGCGCAGCCTCCGCGTTCGGACGGCCCAGGGTGGGGAGCATGAGCAGGGCTTCGAGGTAGGCCCGGCGCAGTACGTGGGCAGTGCCGCCGCGGGCCCGCTCCCGCAGGTGTGCAGCCTCGGCGGGGAAGAAGCGCTCGCTCAGTTCGGCGATCGGGGTGTGCTTGAGTTGGAGGCGCAGCCGGTTGCGCTCGATCAGCGCGGCATGCTGGTAATCGCCGGCGGCACCAGCGGCACCCTCACGGTGGGTCAGGCGCGCCGCGGGCACGTAGCGCAGCTCCCAGCCGGCGGTACGGGCGCGCAGGCAGAGATCCGCGTCTTCGTAGTAGGCCGGGTTGAAGCCCTCGTCAAACAGGCCGATCTGCTCCAGCAGTTCGCGGCGCATCGCCAGGGCCACGCCGGAGAGGAAGTCAGGCGGCGTGTTGGGCACAGCGGCGTCGGCGGGCTGGTTGTAGCCGCGGTTGCGCCCGTAGCCGAGGGGCGAGAGCAATTCGCCGCCGGCGTGCTGGATGCGCCCGTTGGGGAAGAGCGCCAGGCAGCCGGCCAGGCCCACCCGGGGCTCGGCCGCCAGGGCGGCGCTGAGCGCGGCGAGCCAGCCGGGATGCACCTCGGTGTCCTGGTTGAGCACCACCAGGAGCTCCGCATCGCCCGCCAGGGCCAGGCGCAGCCCGCGGTTGCAGGCCCCACTGAAGCCGAGCGCCCGCTCCTCGCGGATCAGCCGCACCTGGGGAAACTCGGCGGCCACCAGTTCGGCGCCCTGGTCGCTGGAGCCGTTGTCGACGACGATCACCTCGCCGGGGGCGGGCTCCTGGGCCAGCAGCGCGCTCAGGCAGCGGGTGAGGTGGCGCGCGCCGTTATGGGCGGGGATGATCACGCTGGCCTTCACGGATGCTCCTCCGCAGGGCCAGGGGCGGCGGCCAGTTCGCGCAATTCGGCCAGGGCCTCGGCCAGGGCCGTCTGGGCATCGTCGATGTCAGCGATGTGGCGCGCATGCTCCTCGAGTCGCTGGCCAAGCTGCTCAATCCGTTTCTGCAGCAGGGTCAGCGCCTGCCGCGCCTGGTTGCTCACCTCGGCATGCCGCCGGTCGTCGTTGGCAGCCAGAGCCTGGATGGCGTGGACCACGGCGGCGTTGAAGGCGTTCTGCTGCTCGACGATCGCCTGGACATACCACTTCGTCAGGCTGTTGGCCAGTTCCTTGGCCCGGCCAAGGCCCGGCACCTCTGAGGTGAGCGGCCGCGGCTCGAGCTGCCAGAGCTCGTCGAGGCGATTGATCGCGTCGTTCCGGGTATTGTCGTCCATAGCATTTTCGTGTTTCACCGCAGCCGCGGGCCGGGCCTCGATCGCCTCAATGCGTGCCGGCCGGGTCCGCTGCGGGTCAGCCAGCCAGCGGCGGATCGGTGTGGCGACGTGGCGCCAGTGGTAGGCCGGAGCCAGTTCTCGCGCGCGCCGGGCGCAGGCCACCCGCTCGGCGTCGTCCTGCAGCAGGGCGACGATGGCCGCTGCTGTCGCTGCAACATCGCCCGGCGGCGCCACGCGCCCCAGGCCGTGCCGGTCGACCAGGTCAGCCGCGGCGTCGCCGGCGCTCACCAGGCTGGCCCGCCCCGCCCACAGGTGGTCGAGAAAGCGCGAGCGCAACGCGGCGTAGGCGTTCTCCAGCCCCGGACGCCCCAGGCTGACCAGCAGGTCAGCTTCCAGCAGGAACGCGCCGCGCTGCGCGTAGGGCACCCACTGCGCGTAGAACTGTACCACCGCATCCGGCAGCCCCAGCTCCGCGACGAGCGTCCGGGCAGCCGCAGGCATGTGCATCGGCGTGGCGCCGCCGGGATGCGGCCCGGCCAGCAACACCAGGCGCGCCTCGGGAACCTGGGCCAGCACCGCCGGCATGGCCCGGATTAGCGTCAGCGGGTCCATCCAGTCCCACAGGCCGCCGGTCCAGAGCAGCAGCTTGCTCGCAGCGTCGAGGCCTGGCAGCACGCCGCGCAGCGCCGGGCCAGTGGCCGTGGGCGGGTCGTCTGGTAGTCCGAAGGATACCACATCTATCAGCCGGCGCAGCAGCGGGTCGGCGTCGGCCAGGGCCGGGGTGACGCGCCCAAGGGCGAGCAAGCCGCCCACGAAGAGGTGGCGCTGCCGCTCGGTGGCGCAGATGAAGGCGTCGCCGGCCAGCAGCTGGGCCCGCAGCAGGGCCGCGTCACGGGCGGCCTGCGTGGCCCGTTCGGCAGGATCGGCGGCGCGGAACAACTCGAGGTTCTCCAGCGGCGTCGGGTCGTAGAGATCGAGCATCAGCGGCGTGGCAAGCTCGGCGAGCTCGGGGTGCCAGGCCAGCAGGTGGCCATTGGCCAGCAGCGCCTCGGCCTGCGCGGTGAGCGCGGCCAGCGTGGCGCGATCACCGGGGGTGTAGCTGGCCACGGCAAAGCCGGCCGGCGCCAGGTCCAGCGGAGCCGGGGCGGCGAGGGTCACCGTGGCCGCGTCGCTGAGCGCGTGGGCCAGTTCCCAGTACCTGATGCCCGGCCCGGCCATTTGCGCACCGACGCGGTCGTGGCTGACGATCAGCAGACGCATCAGGCGTGTGTCCCCTTGCTCACAGCCAGCGCCTGGCGCAGCACGGCTTCCATACGCTCCACAAAGCGCTCCAGCGTAAACTCGCGCTCCCAACGGGCATGGGCGGCGGCGCCGAGGCGCGCGGCCAGGTCCGGTTCGCGCAGCAACTGCACGAACCTGGCGGCCAGTTCGCGGGGATCTTCGGCGCGGAAGAGCAGCGCCTCGCGTCCGTCCGCCAGGGCCTCAGGTACGCCGCCGACCCGCGCGGCGACAATCGCTTTGCCGGCCGCCATTGCCTCAAGCATCACCACCGGGAGCACCTCGTCGCGCGAGGGCAGGATCAGCACGTCGGCGGCGCATATGTGCGCCAGGGCCGCGCTGTGCTCCAGGGGGCCAAGCACATACGCCCCGGGGATGGCGGCGGCGAGGGGCGCCAGCCGCTCGTAGAAGGGCCAGTCGATCACGTCGCCGATCAACTCGACCTCAAGCCGACCACGCAGGTCTTCCGGCAGCATGGCCAGGGCGCGCAGCAATGTGTCCTGACCCTTGCGCGGCTCGACGCTACCCAGCAGCACCGCCCGCAACCGCCCGTCGTGCGGCAGACGCGGGTCGGCGTGCAGTTCGGGCGGCGCGGCTACGCCGTAGGGGATCGGGGTGGGCGCTGGCCCGGCCAGCAGGTCGGCATACCGCTCCGTCGTGGCCGCCGTGGGAAAGACCAGCGCATCAGCGGCGGCGAGGGCCGCCGCTACTTCGGGGCGCTCCTCGGCCAGGCGCCGCCCGAAGGCCGACTCGTGGATCCACCAGACGCAGGCCAGCCCGGCGGCCTTCGCCGCATGCACTGCGCGCGCTCCGTGGATCGTGTTGACCAGCGCCAGGTCATGGCCGGCCAGCGCGGCGTAGGCCACCGTTGCATCGCCAAGCAGATGCTCCACGACCCGGACGCTCACATCTGCCGCTTCCAGCCGCGCGCGCAGCGGCCCGTCGGCCGGTGCCGCCAGCGTCACACGGTAACCCCGTGCCACCAGGGCCCGCGCCAGCTCGCCCAGCATGATCGGTGCGCCGCTCAGGCCCAGGTCGTGGCTAATCAGGAGCAGCCGTGGGCCGGCAGACACACCCGGCTCCAGCTGCGTGGCGGCCGGGCTGGCGCGATCGCTGATTGCGCCCCCGCCCGCTTGCGCAGCCTGCCCATCCGGGAAGAGCGGCGACCCGGCGCCGAGTACTTGCTCCGCCAGCTTGCGCAGCGGCGCCGAGCCAGTGTAGTAAACCAGGCCGAAGTGGCGCAGGATCGTCGCCAGACGCTCGAGCGCGTCCTCACCGTCGGGCTCGGCGATCGCCGGCACCCGCGACACCGGCGAGAGGTGGCGGCTGTAGTAGGGGTCACCGGCAGCGATCACGGGCAGCATCCGCATCGTTGCGCGGAGCACATCGGCGGGGGGCAGATCGAAGCCGCGCGAGGCGCCCTCGTGATGCAGCAGCCGCGCAAACGGGGTGTAGACCACCCGGTAGCCGTGCTCCACGGCGGCGAGGCAGAAGGCGATGTCGCTGTAGCCAACCTGGTAGACCGTGTCGAAGCCACCCAGCGTCTCGAACACGTCGCGGCGCACCAGCATACATGCGCCGGTCACAGCCAGCAGATCACGGTACCACTCCGAGGAGCCGAAGGGCCCGTAGACCGGGCCGCTGGTGCCGTCAAAGAGATGGCTGCCGTGGCCCTCTACGCCCATAGCGATACCGGCGTGCTGCGTGGTGCCGTCGGGCCGCACCAGGCGCGCGCCCACCACGCCCACCTCGGGGCGCTCGGCCCAGCCCACCAGTTCGTCGAGCCAGTCGGGGTCACTGATCTCGGTGTCGTTGTTGAGGAAGAGCAGGCGCTCGCCCGCGGCGCTGCGCGCGCCGTAGTTGTTCGCCCGCCCCCAGTTGAACGGCCCTGCGAGTTGTACGATGCGCACCCGTGGTTCGGCGCGCAGCTCGGCGTACAGCGCCGCCGTGGCCGGCTCAACGCTGCCCGTATCGACCAGCACAAGCTCGTACTCCGGGTAGGCCGTCACGCGCAGGATCGAGCCGATGCAGGCGCGCAGCAGCTCCGCCTTATCCCTGGTCGGGATAATGATCGAGACCTTCACGCCGAAGGTCGGCCAGCGCACGCGCACCAGGCCCTCAGCCGAGACCTGCGCCTGGGCCCCGAGCGCGCCGCTACGGGCGAGATGGCCAGCCAGGGCGCGCTGCTGCGCCGTGATCGCCCAGGGCTTAGCCGTGGCCTCACGGGCCGCAGAGCCGGGCAGCTGGCGCCAGTGGTAGAGCACCCGCGCGATGTGGCGGATCCGAGGGGTGCGCTCAACCACCCGCAGGGCCAGGTCCCAGTCCTGAGCGCCGTCGGTGGCCGGGTCGAAGCCGCCCAGTTCGCGCAGCAATTCGCGCCGGAAGACACCGTGCATCAGGTAGTTGGTGGAGAGCAGCAGGTCGGGCGAGAGCGCGTGCGGCTTGAACCAGGGGCTATGGCGCTGGCTACCATCGGCGCTGAGTTTATCCTCGTCGAAGTAGATCACGTCACAGTCGGGAGCGGCGTTGAGCAGGCTGGCCACCTCGAACAGGGCATCAGGGGCCAGGGTGTCGTCGTGATCGAGGATCCAGACGAACGTGCCACGGGCCAGTGCGAGCGCAGCGTTGGAGTTCGCGGCGATACCGCGGTTTTCGCCCAGAACCTGCAGGCGGATCCGCGGTTCGGTGGCGGCGGCCCGCTCCAGGGCGGCACGCACCGCGGGGTCAGCGCCGGCATCGACGGCGCAGAGCTCCCAGTGGTCGTAGGTCTGCGCGCGCAGCGAGGCGATGGCAGCCTCTAGCGCCACGACCGGCGGGTCGTACACCGGCATGATTACGCTGAACAGGGGGCGATCGGCCAGGCGCAGCGCCGCGGCGCGCTGGGCGGCCAGCGCCGCGGCGTCGGGCTCAAACGCGGCGATCCAGCGCGCGTAGGCGTCCCCGCTTTGCTCGGGCAGCGATCCGGGAGCCTCGGCGGGCCCTGCCGCAGCCGCCGGTCCT
>DAOUBZ010000485.1:0-3494 GCA_034432515.1 Chloroflexaceae bacterium
GCCGCGGTCAGCGTGGTCTTGCCGTGGTCGACGTGCCCGATCGTCCCGATGTTGACGTGCGGCTTGGTCCGCTCAAATTTCTGCTTGGCCACTCCTGTGCTCCTTGAGCTCAATAAAATGCGCCGCTCGTGCCAGGTGCTTCTGGCACGAGCATCCTGGCGAGGCGGTCAGCGCGCCTCGCCCTCCCGCAACTTGGAGCCTACGACGGGACTCGAACCCGTGACCTCGTCTTTACCAAAGACGTGCTCTACCGACTGAGCTACGTAGGCATGGCGAGCCGTGAGAATAAAGAATGGCGGATTGTTTTGAAACCAATTCCTGCCTTCTCTATTCTCAGTTCCTCTTGGTGGGCCGGGCAGGATTCGAACCTGCGAAGGCGTAAGCCAGCGATTTTACAGACCGCCCCGTTTGGCCACTTCGGTACCGACCCGCTGATGCCTGGAGCCGACGCAGGGACTTGAACCCTGAACCGACGGTTTACAAAACCGTTGCTCTGCCAATTGAGCTACGCCGGCAGTGCACGCCGAAATTGGCGCCCGTTCGTAAGCCGATGTATTTTAGCATAGCCCCGCGCTTTCTGCAAATCGCCAGGGCTGTGGGGCTGTTGCAGCGTCCGCCTTCCGCGATGGGCTGTGGGGCAAGCCGGGCCCCTTGCGACCACGGCGCAATTCCTGGTATGATAGCAGCAGCGTGGCTGTGTTAGCGAGACACACCTCATGGATTTCCTCCGCCGCCTGTTCGGCGCCCGGGGCCGCAATGGCCCCGCCGACAATGTGCTGCACCTCTACGTGCGCTGTGGCCGCTGTGGCGCCCCGGTGCATGTGCGCATCCATCTGTACAACGATCTCGCAGTTGAGTACGACGACAATGAGAATATTGCCGGCTACCGGCTGCGCAAGGAGATCATGGATTCGCGCTGTTTCCGGCTGATCTATGCCGACCTGGCGTTCGATCGCAACCGGCACGAACTGAGCCGCGCGATCGAGGGCGGCGAGTTCATCAGCCAGGACGAATACGAGCGGCTGATTGCCGTGTCCCCAGGCACGCTATGACGATCTCGCCAGCCTTGCTTATCCCACTCGTGGTCAGCGCCATCCTCGGCGCCATCGGCGGCTCGGCTTTTCGCTGGGCGGTCCCGCAACAGGCCTGGAATATCTTTATCGCGACCTTTCTCTGGACACTGATCGCCGCCGCCGGGACGGCGATCGCTCGCTTCGCGATCGAGCGGGTGCGCCGCGGGCAGTGGCGCCGCGGTCTGTGGATCGCCCATGTCCAGAGCTTTCCGCTGACCACGGTCTTTCTCCTCGTTGCCGTGCTGGTCTCGGCCGGCGCCGTGCTGGTCCCCGAGTTGATCCCGATCGTGTATGCCGCCACGCTGGTCGTTGCGTTGAGCGTGGCGTTGCTCGGGGTGCTGGGCTCGCCCTATGTGAAATGAGAGCCGGTTGGTGCTGCTTTCCCTCGCCGAACTGGGTGAGCGCCGCGCGGCCTGGCAGGCCGCCGGGCTGCGCCTGGTGCTGACCAACGGGGTCTTCGACCTGATCCACGCCGGGCACGTGGGCTACCTGGCCCAGGCCCGCGCGCTGGGTGACCTACTCATCGTGGCGCTCAACTCCGATGCGTCGACCCGCACGATCAAGGGCCCGTTGCGCCCGATCGTGCCCGAGGCCGACCGCGCCGCCGTGCTCGGCGCGCTGCGCAGCGTGGACCACGTGACGATCTTCGCCGAGCCGACGGCCGAGGCGGTTGTCGCCGCATTGCGCCCCGAGGTCTATGTAAAGGGCGCCGACTACGCCACTGGCCATGCCCCCGACTTTGCGCGCCTGCCCGAGGCACGCATCGTGGCCGGCTATGGCGGCCAGATCGTGCTGTTGCCCTATGCCGCGGACCGCTCGACCAGCGCACTGATCGCCCGGATCGTGGCGCGCTATGGCCCCACGGGGGATGCGGGGGGCGCCGCCGCGCAGTAGGGCCAAAGCGGTGGCGCAGCCACTGCTTCGGCCCTACCTAGAAGAACACCTTGGCAATCTTCAGGATGCCCTGGTTCCAGGGCACGCGGTGCGAGACGCCAGAGGTGTGCTGGAAGTCGTCGAGGTGCTCGACGTACCAGCGGTAGTTGCGCACCAGGGCCTCTTTGTTCGAGTATTTCGGCTTGAAGCCCAGTACCCGCTCCGCCTTTTCCACCGATACGAACGAGTCTTCGGTCACCGTGCCGTAGGCCCACTTGTAGACCGGCGAGAGCTTGAGCTTTTCGAGCACGACCAGGGCGGCGGTCATCGGGGCGGCGGGGAAGGTGATGATCTTCTTGCCAAAGCCGGCCGCATCGAGCACGGCCTGGAAGTCCTCTTTGATCGTGGTGAACTCTCTGGCCCCGATGTTGAACGTATCGTTGACCTTGTCGCGGTCGAGGGTGGCACAGCGGTAGATCGCCTCGCAGAGATCCTCCACGTCGAGCAACTGGTAGCGGTTCTTGCCGTTGCCGGGCAAGGGGAAATTCTTGCCGTCCTTGGCCCAGTCGTAGAGCATGGCGAAGATGCCGAGCCGCTCAGGGCCGATGAACGACTTGGGGCGGATGATCGGCACGCATAGCCCCCGGGCGCGGTAGCTGAGGCAGAGCTCCTCGGCCTTGACCTTGGCCTCACCGTAGGGACCAACCCCGTCCAGCCGGTCGGTTTCGAGCAGCGGGTGATGGTCAGGGATGCCGTAGACCGCGGTGGTTGAGATATGGATGAAGCGCTCGACGCCGTGCTGCAGCGCGGATTCGAGCACATTGCGGGTGCCGTCGATGTCGGTGGAGAAGATATCGGCGGGCTTGTAGAGCGGCAGGGCGGCCGCCGTGTGGATGACCTGATCCACGCCGGCCATGGCTCGATTGACGGCCGCGCGGTCGCGAATATCGCCGGTGTGGACCTCGACGCGGGAGCGCTCGGGGTAGTCGAAGCGCGCGATATCGAGCGAGCGTACACGGTGGCCCCGTTCGAGCAGGTAACGTACCAGGTTGATGCCGAGGAAGCCGGCGCCGCCGGTGATGAGAAAGGTCTTGTGCATAGGATGTGATTGGCGAAGGGTCGCTCAGATTACACTGCCGCCGCAGGCGGGCGACTACTCAGTCTGTTGCAGGAGCGCGCGGATGAGCGCGCCGCGTCCAATTATACCCAACAATTTCTGCTCCGCGTCCACCACGGCGATGCGGTCGATACGGGTGTCGAGCAGGTGGCGGGCGGCCACGATCAGGTTTGCGTCGGGGGCGATCTCCGGTGGTCCCGGCTGTTGCAACTCGCCGAGCGGCCGGCCTGCCCCGGGCAGTTCGGCGCGGGGCGGCTGAGGCTGGCTCAGAGCAGCCAGAAAGGCAGCACGCTCGGCGCCCTGCAGGCCTTGTAACGCCGCGGCCGCGTCGAGCGCGCCGACGATGCGCTCGCCGGCCAGCACAAGCACGGGCTGCTCCGGCGCGGCGAGCAACTGGGCGAGCGCCGTGGCGAGGGGCGCATCGGCGGGGA
>DAOUBZ010000486.1:0-12621 GCA_034432515.1 Chloroflexaceae bacterium
AGCCACCCGAACCACCAGACAACCACTTCTGAGGGGGGCAACACACCGCCGGAGATGGACGTTGCATCATCCCTGGTCAGGATCAGGCGAACGCTTTGCACTGGCGTTTCAACATGCTATAATGAGCCGGAGCATTGTCCACGGTGGCGCAATGATCGCGTGCACTGTGTATCCGCCCCGTCGAGCGCGGCGCGGCCCTGATCAGGAGACGTCTGAGCGTGAAGGTTACAACCGAAAAGTTGCCACAGAGCCTCTTAGCATTGCAGATCGAACTGGACAAAGAGCGCTTCGAGCGCGGGCTTGACCAGGCTGCGCGTCGCCTGTCGCAGAAATACCCGGTGCACGGCTTCCGCCCCGGCAAAGCGCCCCGCTTCATTATCGAGCGCACCTTCGGTCGCGAATCGCTGATCGAAGAGGCCTCTGAGGATCTGATCAACAAGGCATTCCGCGACGCGCTCAAGCAGGAGAAGATCGAGCCGGTGGGCCCGGCCAGCCTGCAGGGCATCTCGTCGGCCGAACCGTTTACCTTCACCATCCATGTTCCGGTGCCGCCCACGGTCGATGTGGGTGACTATCGGGCGATCCACGCGCCCCTGGAGATCGAGCCGATCACCGAGGAACAGCTCGATCGGGCCATGGACGTGATCCGCGAGCGGCATGTGGTGCTCAAAGAACTGGCCGAGCCGCGTCCCGTACAGGAGGGTGACCAGCTCAGGGTGCGGCTCGATACGATCGTCGAGGGTGAGCCGCTCGAGGAGCGCGGCGAGGGCGAAGAGCCCGCCGAGCAGACCCTGGATGTCGTGCCGGGCCGCCTGGTCGACGAGTTGTACGCCGGCTTGCTCGGCATGCAGGTGGGCGAGAGCCGCGAGGTGGTCGCCCAGATGAGCGACGATCACGCCAACGAGCAGGTGCGCGGCAAGGAAGTCACCTTCAAGGTCGAACTGCTCGGCATCCAGGAGCGGCTGCTGCCCGATTGGGAGGAAGTGCCAACCCTGGAGAATTTCGAGGGCAGCCTCGAAGAACTGCGCGCCAAGACCCGTGCCGACCTGGAGCAGACGGCGCGCAATACGGCTGAGCGCAAGACGCTCGACAACTACATCGATCAGCTCGTCGCCCAGACCAGCTTCGACATCCCCGAGGTGATGGTGCGTGAGGTGGCGGAGTCGCTGCTCCACGAGCAGGAGCGCCAGTTTGCGCGTTATGGCATCACCCTGGAGCAGATGCTCCAGTTCCGTGGCCAGAGCCACGACGATGCAATCGAAGCGTTGATGCCCGACGCCGAGCGCCAGACGAAGATCAACCTCGCGCTGCGTGAGGTAGTGCGCCGCGAGGGCCTCGAGACGACCGAAGCCGAGCTTACGAGCGAGATGGACCGGCTCCTGCTCGACTACGAGGCGGACGAACGGGCCAATGTCGCCCAGATCCTGCGCACCCAGCTCCGCTCAACCGTCGCCAACGCCGTGCTCGATCGCAAGCTGCGCGAGCGGCTGATCGCGATCGCGACCGGAGCGGCGCCTGAACTCGAAGCGCCAGCAGCCACCGAGGGCGCGACCGCGCCGGCCGCCACAGAGGCTGAAACCGTGCCCGTGACCACCACCGCCGCGGAGGCTGAGGCGCCGCGCGGCACGGCGGAGTAGCAGCGCCCGCTGCGGCGGCCAGCCGCGCTACGGGCCAGATGAACGTTTGAATCCGACTGGAACTAGAGGTAACAATGAATTGGATCTCTCCCAAGAGCCCGTCCTGGGAGCTGCAGCGGCCCGAGAGCCTCATCCCGATGGTCGTTGAGAGCACCAGCCGTGGCGAGCGCGCCTTCGATATCTTCTCGCGCCTGCTCAAGGAGCGCATTATCATCCTGGGCACACCGATCGAGGATCAGATTGCTAACTTGATCGTTGCCCAGCTTCTCTTCCTTGAGAGCGAGGATCCCGATCGCGACATCTGGCTCTACATCAACAGTCCGGGTGGCTCGGTGACTGCTGGCCTGGCGATCTACGATACGATGCATCACATTCGCCCCCACGTGGCGACGGTCTGCCTGGGGATGGCTGCCAGTATGGCCACGATCATTCTGGCAGGTGGCGAGAAGGGCAAGCGCTTCAGTCTGCCCAACTCGACGATCCATATGCACCCGGCGCTCGGCGGCTTCCGCGGCTCAGGCCCCGACGTCGAGATCCAGGCCCGCGAGCTGCTGCGGCTCCAGAACCTGGGCCGTGAGCTTATGGCCCGTGATACCGGGCAATCAGTGGATAGGATCGCGCGCGACTTCGACCGCGATGCCTACATGACACCGCTGCAGGCGAAGGAGTATGGCATCATCGATGAGATCCTGAGTCGCGACGACCTGGCCGAGAAGAAGTAACCACGCAGGCAGGGGTTGGTCGTCAGGCGCGCAGGAGCATACGCTCCGAGTATCCTGACGACCAACAGCCCGGCGACTACCTACCTGGAGACAGCAGATGACCCGTTCCCGCAATAGTGGTCGTGGCGCCTACGTCTGCTCGTTCTGTGGCCGGGGCCAGGATGAGGTGCAGCGCCTCATCGCGGGCCCCGGTACCGTCTTCATCTGCGATGAGTGCGTGGCCCTTTGCAGCGCGATCATCGCCGAGGAGACCGAGCAGCAGATGGCGACGCCGCGCCGGAACACACCGCCCGGCCCCTCACGGCTGCCCACGCCGCGCAAGCTGCGCGAAAAGCTCGACCAGTACGTCGTGGGGCAGGACCGGGCGAAGATCGTGCTTTCGGTGGCGGTCTATAACCACTATAAGCGGATCCGCGCCGGCTCCAAGATCGACGAGGTTGAGATTAGCAAGAGCAACATCCTGCTGCTTGGCCCCACCGGTAGCGGCAAGACGTTGCTTGCTCAGACGCTGGCGCGCATTCTGGATGTGCCCTTCGCGATCGCGGATGCGACGGCGCTCACCGAGGCCGGCTATGTGGGCGAGGACGTGGAGAACATCCTCCTGCGCCTGATCCAGGCCGCCGACGGCGATGTCGAGCGCGCCCAGACCGGGATCATCTACATCGACGAGATTGATAAGATCGCCCGCAAGGCCGACAATCCGTCGATCACCCGCGATGTCTCGGGTGAGGGCGTGCAACAGGCGCTGCTCAAGATCCTCGAGGGCGGCGTGGCCCACGTGCCACCGCTGCCCGGTCGCAAGCATCCGCAACAGGAGTACATTTCCTTCGATACAACCAACGTACTCTTCATCTGCGGCGGCGCCTTCGAGGGTATTGAGGAGGTGATCGCCAAACGCGTGCGCGGCCAGAACCTGCTGGGCTTCGGCAGCCAGAGGGTGGCAGCGACGGCTGAGGATCACGCCAGGCTGATCGCCCAGATCAACCCCGATGACCTGATGCGCTATGGCTTCATCCCCGAGTTCATCGGCCGCCTGCCCGTGGTGGTGGGCCTCGAACCGCTCACCCACGAGGCGATGCTTCGCATCCTCACCGAGCCGCGCAATGCCGTGATCAAGCAGTACCAGAAGCTGCTCGCCCTTGACCACGTCGAGCTCGAGTTTACCCCCGATGGGCTCGAGGCGGTCGTCGAGCGGGCGATGCAGTCCAGGACGGGGGCGCGGGCGCTGCGCAGCATCGTTGAGGAGGTGCTGCTCGAGGTGATGTACGAGGTGCCCGCTCAGGAGCACATCGGGCGCTGCATTGTCAACGCCGAGGTGGTGGCCGGACGCGGCCATCCCATCCTGGTGCCGCGCACCGAGCGCCCTGAGTACCGCCGGCGCCTGGACGAAGCCGTGTAGGGATGGATGCGGGAGGCAGAGTGCAGGCTGCAGCTGAAAAGCCGCACCTCCTGTGACATCCTGCCTCCTTCGTCCGCTATGCTTGCTGTATGCCGCCTATCCGTCGCATAGCCGACCGTATCGCCGAGGAGCCACAGGCACCGCGGCGGATTCTGGTCGCCGATGATGATCCCTCGATCGCTGAGCTCATCCAGATCACACTCAAGGACCCTCGCTACGAACTGACCTCCGTCAGCAACGGCCTCGATGCGCTCAAGGCGTTCGAACATCAGCCCTTTGATGTGGTCATCCTCGACGTGATGATGCCCTATGTGGACGGCTTCGAAGCCTGCCAGCGCATCCGCGAGCAGAGCGATGTGCCGATCGTCATCCTCACCAGCCGTGATGGCACCGATGACATTGTCCACGGGTTCGAACTTGGCGCCGATGACTATATCACCAAACCATTCAAGACGGTCGAACTGATCGCCCGGGTCGAGGCGATTCTGCGCCGTGTGGAGGGCTACAAGGCGCGGCGCGCGCCGCCGATCGTGCGGGTGGGCCCCCTGGAGATTGACGAGCCGCGCCATCGGGTCACCGTGCGCGGCCAGGAAGTCAATCTCACGCCGATGGAGTTTGAACTGCTCTACTTCCTCGCCGCCAATGCTGGCCAGGTCTTTGACCGCGAGACGCTCTTTCGCGAGGTCTGGGGCTATGAGTACGTCGGCGAGACCAATCTGGTGGATGTCTGTGTGCGTCGCCTGCGTGAGAAGGTCGAGACGGTGCCCTCGCGGCCCCAGCTGATCGTCACCGTGCGCGGCGTCGGCTACAAGCTGTCAGAAGGGTAGATCATGGCCGACAAGGTGCGCGTCTCGCTGCACCCCCTGGTGCAGCATAAGCTGGCGCTGCTGCGCAGCGAACTGACCGAGCCGAAGAAGTTCCGCGAACTGGTGCGCGAGATCGCCCAGTTGCTCTTCTACGAGGCGTCGGAGGACCTGGCCCTGGCGCCGCTGACGGTACAGACGCCGCTGGGTTCGGCTCAGGGCTACGAGGTGGCCGAACGGGTCGGCGTGATACCCATCCTGCGCGCGGGCCTGGGGATGTCGGAGGCGATCATCGACATCCTGCCCACCGTCCACGTCTGGCACCTCGGCCTCTACCGCGACCACGAGACGCTACAGCCGGTCACCTACTACAACAAGCTGCCCAAAGAGCCCGATATCGACCTGTCGATTGTCGTCGACCCCATGCTGGCGACCGGGGGCTCGGCCGTGGCCGCGGTGGATATTCTCAAGGCCTGGGGCGCGCGGCGGATCAAGTTCCTCGGCCTGATCGCCGCCCCGGAGGGGGTGCGCGCGCTGAGCCACGCCCACCCCGATGTGCCCATCCACCTCGCCGCCATCGACAGCCATCTCGATGAGCGGGGCTACATCGTGCCGGGCCTCGGCGACGCCGGCGACCGGCAGTTCGGTACCGGATAACCGGGCATGCTTGCCCTGGTCCTCGCCACCACGTTCGTGGTCGCCTGCGTGGTGACGGCGCTGCTCGTGCCGCCGCTGATCCGGCTCAGCCGGCGCGAGGGCTGGCTGGCGGCGACAGGGCCACGCCACGTGCACCGCGCGCCCACCCCCACGGTCGGCGGCCTGGCGATGATCGCCGGCTTCGCGGCCGCGCTCCTGTTGAGCCTGGCGCTCGAACACCTCACACCGCTGCTCGATCGTTCGCCATTCGAGTACCTGCGCCTCGGCCTGCTGCTCACCGGCGCCAGCCTGGTAGCGATCGTCAGCCTGCTCGACGACCTGTACGATCTGCCGGCCTCGGGCCGCCTGGCCG
This sequence comes from Chloroflexaceae bacterium, assembly GCA_034432515.1. GTDB lineage: Bacteria > Chloroflexota > Chloroflexia > Chloroflexales > Chloroflexaceae > JACAEO01. The sequence goes on from DAOUBZ010000486.1 coordinate 5,571, forward strand.
TCCATGTGCTCGCCGCGCTGATCGCGGTCGGCCCGTATCTCTGGGACCGGACCCTCTACCCCGACGCGCTGGGCAACCCGACCGAGGCGCGCGGGATCATCATCACCGCCTTCAACTTCCCCTTTGTCGACCAGGTCCACCTGCACCATCTGAGCCCCTGGCTGGCGATCGGCGCGACCGTCTTCTGGATCGCCGGCATGCAGAACATGGTCAACTGGGCCGATGGGCTCGACGGGCTCGCTGTGGGTGTGACGCTGATCGCCGCGCTGGTGCTGGCGCTGCACACCCTGAGCCTGGAGCCGCCACAGTACACCGTGGCCATGCTCCCGATCGCGCTGGCAGGCGCGTGCGCCGGGTTTCTGCCGTTCAATACGCACCCGGCGCGCACCTTCATGGGCGACGTGGGTGCCATGAGCCTTGGCTATATCCTCGGGGTGAGCGCGATCATCGGTGGGGCCAAGTTGGCAACGGCGCTGCTGGTGCTGGGTGTGCCGCTGATCGACATGGCCTGGCTCATCCTCACCCGCACCATCCAGGGCCGGGGCGCCGCCCACGCCGGGCGCGACCACCTTCACCATCGCCTGCTCGACATGGGCCTCTCGCAGCGCCAGGTGGTCTGGATCTACTACGGGCTCAGCGGCGTCTTTGGGGCGATTGCCCTGCTCGACGTGGCGCCGCTGGTCAAGCTGCTGGCACTGCTGGCGCTCGGCGCGATCGTGCTCGGCGTCTTGCTCTACGCCAGCTTTGGCCGGCGCAGTGCCACACAACGCACCTGATGGCCACCTGGAGGATGTGAAGACGCGAGGACGCGGGATGCGGGGATGCGACGCGGCCCCGTAGGGCGTAGGGCCGCAGCGTGCGGCGGCCCTACGCCCTACGCCCGACCCCGCCGCGGGGGGACCGGATGACCCCCTAAAGCGCAACCTCGCCCCTGAGGAAGCGCACGGCCGTCTCGGCGAGGATGGCGGCGCCGATGGGCAGGCAGCGCTCATCGATGTCGAAGATCGGCGTGTGGTGGGCGCGCGCAACGCCATCGTCGATGGCCGCACCGAGCATGAGCATCGCGCCGGGCACCTGCTGGCACATGTAGGCGAAATCTTCGGCGCCCAGGGCGGGGGCCGAATGGTCGAAGGCTCGTTCACCAAGGAAGGCGCCCGCTACCTGCTCAAGCCAGCCGACGACCCGCTCATCGTTCCAGCCTGCGGGGTAGCCGCGCTGGACACTGAGCCGATAGTCGCCGCCATAGGCCCGGCTGACGGCAAAGGCCCGTTCCACCTCAGCGATCAGTTGCTCGCGCACGCGGGGGCTGTAGCTGCGCAGTGTTCCCTGGAGTTCGACCTCGCTGGGGATGACATTGGTGGCCTGACCACCCCGCACCACGCCCACACTGAGGATGCCGGGCTCCACCGGATCGATGCGGCGGGCCTTGATCCCGTAGAGCGCGGTGAGCACCGGGATGAGCATAAACACCGGATCAGTGCCCTCGTGGGGTGAAGCGCCGTGACCACCGCTGCCGAGGAGTACTCCGGCAAAATCGTCGACGGCCGCCGAGGTCCAGCCGGAGCGGATACAGACCTGGCCGAATGGCAGCATCGAGTCGACGTGCAGCGCGATCACCGCATCAACGCCGGCCATCACCCCCTCCTCAACCATACGCAGCCCGCCGCTCTTGCCCTCGCGATCCCAGGCTTCTTCGGAGGGCTGGAACAGAAAGCGGACCCGTCCACGCAGGCCCTCGGTGGCGAAACGCTCACGCAGCAGGTGGGCAGCGCCGAGCAGAATGGCGGTGTGGGCATCATGACCACAGGCATGCATGACGCCGGGGTTGGCGGAGGCAAAGCCGTGCGCGGTAGCCTCCAGGATGGGCAGCGCGTCCATATCAGCGCGGATGGCGATGGTCGGCCCGTTCGCATCACCCAGGTCGCCGACGACACCGGTTCTGGCTACCCCCGTGCGAATGGTCATCCCACCGATCTCGCCGAGCGTATCAGCCACGAGGGCGGCGGTGCGCGTCTCCTGAAAGCCAAGCTCCGGGTGGGTATGGATGTCACGCCGGAGACGCACGAGTTCGTTGGCGAGGGCGTGAGTACGGTCGAGCATGGTGGAAGCTCCTTCGTCTGCTGGGGGTAGACCTGGTCGAACGATCCGACAGGCCTATCTGGTGGGTGACGCGCATCGCCAGCATAGCACCGGAACACTACGACTACTGGCAGTATACCATCCGCACTATGATCGTGGGGGCAAAATGGGAACGTGGTATGATGGCGCCATCCCGTGGCACCCAACGCGACGCCATCACCTGCTGGAGCCTGCCATGCACGAGCCTGCGCTGACCATTGTTCGCGGCGCCTGCCCCCACGATTGCCCCGATACCTGCGCGACGCTCACCGAGGTCCAGGATGGGCGCGCGCTGCGCTTCTACGCCGACGGGACGCACCCGGTCACCCGTGGCTGGCTCTGCGCGAAGGTGCGCCCGTACCTCGAGCGCGTCTACAGCCCCGACCGGCTGCTCACCCCGCTGCGCCGCGTGGGCCCGAAGGGCGCCGATCGCTGGGCGCGCATCAGCTGGGAGGAGGCGATTGCCACGATCACCGCCCGCTGGCAGGCGATCATCGCCAGCCACGGTGCTGCAGCCATCCTGCCCTACTCGTACAGCGGCACCCTCGGCCTGCTGCAGATGGGCATCTGCAACGAGCGGCTCTGGAACCGCATGGGCGCCAGCGGGCTCGAGCGCGCGATCTGCTGCGCCGCTGCCCATGCGGCGGTGTACGCGACCCTGGGCGCGCGCCACGGCCCCGACTACGCCGATGTGCGCCATAGCCGCCTGGTGCTGCTCTGGGGCCACAATCCGGCCAGCGCCGCGCCACACTTTATGCCCTTCCTGCGTGAAGCGCAGAAGCAGGGCAGCTATGTGGTGGTGATCGATCCACGCCGCACGCTCAGCGCCCGCTCCGCGGACGAGCACATCCAGCTCCGCCCGGCCAGCGATGCCGCCCTGGCGCTCGGTATGCTGCAGGTGATCTTCAGCGAGGGTCTGCACGACGAGGCCTGGCTTGAGGCCCACAGCCTGGGCTGGCGCGAGCTGCGCGAGCGGGCGCTGCAGTACCCCCCCGAACGGGCCAGCGCGATCACCGGCGTGCCCGCCGCGACGATCATCAACCTGGCCCGCCGCTACGCCACGACGAAGCCTGCCCTGCTCAAGACCGCCGACGGCGTGCAGCGCCACCAGAATGGCGGCCAGACCTTCCGCGCGCTCTGCTGCCTGCCCGCCGTGGTGGGCCAGTACGGCGTGCGCGGCGGTGGCCTGGCCTACTCCACCGGCGGCTACGCCACCTGGGACGGGGCGGCGCTCGGCCACGCCGCGGACTGCCCGCCCACGCCACGCTGGGTCAACATGAACCGCCTCGGCGCGGCGCTCACCGGCGAGGTGCGTGACCCGCCGATCATGGCGCTCTATGTCTTCGGCGCCAACCCGGTGGCCTCCTCGCCCAATGCCGGCCTGATCGTCGCGGGCCTGCAGCGCGAAGATCTGTTCACCGTGGTCCACGAACAGTTTATGACCGATACGGCCCGCTACGCCGACATTGTGCTGCCGGCGACGACCCAGCTGGAGCACGTCGACCTGCACCGGGCCTACGGCCACCGGTTGCTCCAATACAACCAGCCCGCGATCGCGCCGCTCGGTGAGGCGAAGAGCAACTGGGACGTGATGCGCCTGCTGGCCGCCGGGATGGGCTACACGGAGCCCTGGCTCCAGGAGAGTGGCGAGGAGGCCATTCGTGGCGTGCTCGACGCCAGCCGGGCGCGGAACCCTTTCCTCGCCGGCATCACCCTGGAGCGGCTACAGGCCGAGGGCACCGTGCCGCTCCACCTCGACGGGGCCGAGGTGCCCTTCGCCGGCGGGGTCTTTGCCACCCCTTCGGGCAAGGTCGAGCTGTTCAGTCGCGCCATGGCCGCCCAGGGCCTCGACCCGCTGCCCGACTATGTGGAGCCGCCGGCCTTCCGCGCCCGCGCTGCCCATCCCGCTGACGAGCGCCTGGTGGTGCTCTCGGGGGCCTCGCACCACTTCGTCTCGTCGAGCATGGCCAACCAGCCGAGCCTGCGCGCCCGGGAGGGGGCGCCGTTTATCGAGCTCAACCCGGCCGACGCGGCAGCGCGCGGCATCGTTGCCGGCGATGAGGTGATCGTCGCCAACGAGCGCGGCTGGTGCCGCCTACGGGCCGTCATCACCGACGATGTGCCCCCTGGCGTCGCCGTCGCCCCCAAGGGCCACTGGGCCAGCCTCTCGCCCGATGGCCGCAATATCAACTGGACCACCCCCGACGACCTGGCCGACCTGGCCGGGCAGAGCACCTTCCACACCAATCTCGTTACGGTACGAAGAGCGAAGCGTAAGATGGTCCACGAGATTGAGCACCACCGTGATCGCCACGGCGAGGGCGATGGTCAGCCCGAAGCCCCAGAGTAGCACGCGAGCAGCGTAGGGGTTGCGACGCCGTATGAGCACCCAGCCGACGAGTTGGGCGAGCAGCACTGCCAGGCCAGCCGCCAGCGGAACGCCGATCACCAGCCACGTGGGACCGCCGCCCGCCGCGGCGAGAATGCCCAGCAGGCCCACCAGGTTGACCATCAACAGCAGGCTCAGCACCGCCACGGCGCAGCCCAGCGGCCAGGCCGGCAGCAGCGGCGTTCGCTGGCGCGTCGGCTCCGGTTGGTCCACCTCAGGTCCTCGCTGCGGGCATGTAGCGGAAGATCAGAATGAACTGATGGACCTGGTTGGCCACGAAGGCGAAGGGGTAGCCGAAGGGGTAGAGGTTGAGGCTCTGGTCGTGCCAGATGCGGTAGCCGCGGAACTCAAGGCCCGGCACCGCGCGCAGCGTGGCAACGATGTCGGCGTGGAGCATGTTGTGATGCTCCGGCGTTGGTTGCAGGTCCTTGGTGAAGAGCACCAGGTGGCCACGGGGTTTGAGCCGGGACAGCGCGCCCTCCAGCACCAGGCGGAGCGCGTCCAGGAAGGCCCAGTAGTCGAGGTTGCCCAGGTCGTCTGGTGAGGTGGTGAAGGGGGTGGCCGCGCTCGCGCCGCGCTTCTTGCGCTCGCCGGTCTTCTCGCGGGCCTGCATCGCGGCGTAGGGCGGGTCGGTGAGGATCAGGTCGAAGGGCCGCTCACCGACCGCTGCGAGGTCGGCGAGGCACCGCGCGTCGCCCACCAGATAGGGCTGTGGCTCCAACCCCAGGCGCGCGCAGACAGCACGGTAGATTCCGGCGTACTCTGGCGAGAGATCGACCCCAACCGCAGTGCGTCCCTCAAGCGAGCAGGCGATCAGGGTGCTGCCGGCCCCGGCAAAGGGGTCGAGCACGTGACCGCCGCGGCGGGTGAAGAAGCGCACCAGCTCGGCGAGCAGCTGCGGTGGCTTCGGCGAGGGGTGGGCGCGGCGCAATTCGTGGGCGTAGCCCTCGGGGCCCCTGGTCGGGTAGCGCGTGCTGATCACCGAGCGGAGCGCATAGGTCCACTCGCGACCGGTGAGGTCATTGAGGCGATTGCGCGGGTCGACGTCGGGGATATTGGTCGGATCGTCCATTGCTTCTCGAGTTGTCAGGCGTGATCAGGGGACACGGTGACCGGGCACCCACGTGATCCGATGACCGGGGGAACCGTCGGGGCGTCCCGACGACACCGGATTTCGCCAACACGATCGTCATCGTGTCACCCCCTGGCGGGGTCAGGCCGCAGCGCGCTGCGGCCCGACGGGGTGGGTGTCGTGCCCCTCGCGTCCTCGCCTCCGCGCGTCACCGTGTCACCCCGTCACCCCGTCGCCCCCACGCCGCCATGAGCGTCGTGAACTCGCGGAACAGGTAGGTGGCGTCGTGGGGGCCGGGTCCGGCCTCGGGGTGATACTGCACGCTGAAGCAGCCAAGGCCGGTGTGGCGCAGCCCCTCCACCGTCTGGTCATTCAAATTGATATGGGTGATCTCGACCTCGGCTGGCAGCGTGTCCGGGTCGACCGCGAAGCCGTGGTTCTGCGAGGTGATCTCGACACGGCCGGTGGGCAGGTAGCGCACGGGGTGGTTGGCGCCGTGGTGGCCGAAGGGCAGCTTATAGGTCTTGCCGCCGAGGGCCAGGCCCATCAACTGGTGGCCCAGGCAGATGCCGAAGACCGGTGTGCGCCCGAGGAGCGCGCGCAGCGTCTCAAAGGCGTAGACCGTCGCCGCAGGGTCGCCCGGGCCGTTGGAGTAGAAGATGCCGTCGGGCTGGAGCGCCAGCGCCTCGCTCGCCGGGGTTGAACCGGGCACGACCGTGACGCGGCAACCGTGATCGACGAGGCGGCGCAGGATGGTGCGCTTGAGACCGAAGTCGTAGGCGACGACGTGGTACGTCAGTGGAGGGATGCCGTCGGGGTAGACCGGGCCAAAGGGCGCCGAGCCCTCGGCCCAGTGGTAGGGCTCCTCGCAGCTGACCACACGGGTCAGGTCGAGGCCCTCCATGGGCGGGGCCTGGCGCGCCCGGGCCAGCAGCGTCTCGACGGGCTCGCCGGTGGTGGCGATGATGCCACGCATCGCGCCTGCGGTGCGGATATGGCGCGTCAGCGCCCGCGTGTCCACGTCACTGATCGCCACGATCTGGTGATCGCGCAGCAACTGGGCCAGGCTGCCCCGCGCGCGCCACGAGCTGTACTCTTCGCTGTAGCTGCGCACAATGAAGCCGGCCACCTGGGGGCGCAGCGACTCCGGGTCGAAGTCATTCACCCCCGTATTGCCGATGTGCGGCGCGGTCATCGTCACCAACTGGCCGCAGTACGACGGGTCGGTGAGGATCTCCTGGTAGCCGGTCATCCCGGTGTGGAAGACCACCTCACCGATGCACTGGCCCGGCGCCCCGAAGGAGCGCCCCGGAAAGACCCGGCCATCTTCGAGCACGAGGACTGCGTCCATACTGCACTTTCGCTAGCTACACAGGAACCGTACCCACCAGGGCCTGTGCAACCTCCGCCTCCGGCGGTGGGGTAGCGGGTAGATGCGCCGCCCCGCGAGGTGGTGGCTGGTTGGTGTGGGC
>DAOUBZ010000487.1:0-3279 GCA_034432515.1 Chloroflexaceae bacterium
GGGCGCGGCGGCCGCCGTGCTGGCCGCAGCGGCCGCGACGGGGGCAGGGGCGAGGGCGGTGAGGTCAGCGCCGCAGGTATCGCAGAAGGCCTCGCCGGGCAGCACCGCCGCGCCGCAACTGGGGCAGACGCTGGCCGCCACGGCTGGCGCGGGCGACGCAACGGGGGCAGCGGGTTCGAGCCGCGTCCCGCACTGGTCGCAGAAACGGTTGGCCGGATCGTTCTGGGCGCCGCAGTTTGGACACGTGATCATGGTCTTACTCCTCGAGCTTCTGGGTCAGCCGGCGCGTGGCGTACTTGAGCTCCTTCTGGGTCGCGGCGCTCATCGCACCGCCCTGCTCAAGCTGTTCGGCTTGCTGGCGCGTCTTCTCCGCCAGCTCCAGCTCACCGAGGTCGAGCAGGCGCGTCGCGGCGGCGCGGAGCTTCTGGGTGGCCCCGGCCAGATTGCCCAGTTCGGCCTCAGCGAGGGCGCGGGTCTGCAACTTGAAGGCCGTAACCTTCTCGACCAGATTCATGACCCGCGGCTCGAAGGGCGTCGCATCCGGATCGGTGCTGAAACTCAGCAGAATATCCTGCTTCAGGATCTGCTCGCCGTTCTGGCCCACGGGCGTATAGTGCAGTTCGGCCTGGGCGATACGAAACTGGCCGGCGGCGCGGGGTGGGAGCATCAACTCTAGCACCACGCTATTCACCTGGCCGTACACCAGGTCGCCCAGCTTCACCGCCACCTCGCTATCGCCGATCGGCTGGTAGCCAAGGTTGGCGATGGTCGGCGTGACGCGATAGACGGCGCGGGGCGTGGCCTCGCGCACCAGGCGCAGGAGCAGGCGCGCCTCAGTGGCTGCCGTTCCCTGGGCGCTACGCACCGCCCGCTGGAAGGAGCCGAGGATCTGGCCGGGATCGGCCACATAGTCGGAGCTGCCACCGGTGGCATCGGCGAGGTCATCGAGCAGCTTCTCGTTCCACTCGGCGCCCAGGCCCAGGGCGGTGATGCGCACCCCGGCCTGGCCCAGGCTCTGCGCCAGGGTGCGGCAGACCTCCTCGTCGCCCCAGGTCTGGCCATCGGTGAGGATGAGCATGGCGCTGAAGCGGTCGGGGCCGGCATTCTTCTGCAGTTCGACCTGGCCGGCCTGCATACCAAGCGACATCGCGGTGCCGCCGGACTCGACGATCTGGTCCACCGCGGCGTGCAGGGCCGCCCGATCGGTGGCGGGGGTGGCGGGCACCAGGGTCTGGACGGTATCGTCAAAGATCACGATCGAGACGATATCCTGTGGGGTGAGACTGTCGATCAGCCGCTTGGTGGCCTCTTTCATACTCTGCAGCTTGGCGCCCTGCATCGAGCCCGAGCGGTCGAGCACGAGGCAGAAGTTGAGCGGCACGGCCAGTTCAGGTGGTGCTGCGGGTGCGGCCTCGACCAGCAGGTAGCCCAGCTGGGCGGCTCCGGTCACCGGCATCGGCGAGCGACCCCAGGTACATGTGAGCGTGACGGCCTCAGCCATCGGGTCCTCCATCAGGTACGTTCGGCGGCGCTACCGCTTCGACGTTGCGGCGGCAACCATGGTTGCCCGTAGCACGAGGGCGCGGGCACCAGGTGCTTGCCGTGCGTGCAGATCAGGCGAAGCGCACCAGCACGACGGCGATATTGTCATCCCCGCCAGCCTGGTTGGCGGCGGCGACCAGGGCCTCGCAGATCGCCTGCGGATGCTCATCGCGAGCGAGGAAGCGCTCCATCTCGGCATCGCGGGTCATCTCCCACTGGCCGTCGGAGCAGAGCAAGAGCGCGTCGCCCGCGCACAGCCGCTCGCTAAAGACATCGACCTCTACGGCGGCGCGATCACCGAGGGAACGCAGCACGGCATTGCGCTGCGGGTGGCTATAGACATCCTCATCGCTGATCTGGCCCAGGTCGACGAGACGCTGGACGAGCGAATGGTCCTTGCTGATGCGGTGCAGCTTGCCATCGCGGTAGAGGTAGGTCCGGCTATCGCCGACATTGCCCACGACGGCGCGGTCGCCGACCACCAGGGCCATCGTGAAGGTCGCGCCCATATCGTTGTCCTGGGCGCGGCCCTCGGCGATGATCGCCTCATTGGCGCGGCGCACGGCGCGCTCCACCAGGGTGCGGGCCTCCTCCTCGCTGAAACTGGCATCGGGCTGCACCGCGCGGGCCAGGTACTCGCTGAGAATGAGATCGGCAGCGCCACGCACGGCGAGCCCGCTTGCCACCTCGCCGGCGGCGTGGCCGCCCATGCCATCGGAAACGATATAGACGCCCCAGGTCTGTGGCTGGTTATTGTTGACCAGGCTGAGCTGGAGGGTCAACAGGCTATCCTCGTTATGCTCACGGACGATCCCGGTATCGGTGTGGGCGCCGACCACCTGGCGCAGCGGCACGGGGCGGGTTCGTTCGGCGAGCAGGGTGTCGAGCGTCGCGGCGAGGCTGGCAGCGTCTGCATAGGCGCCGGTGCGGACCTCGCGCAGCACGGTGACGAGGGCCACTTCCTGGGCGGCAAGTTCGGCCTCGTCTTCGCTGAGGCGTTGCGTGGTGCGCGGGGTTGCGGTGAGCTGCTCAAGCAGCTCGGCCAGGGCCAGCAGATCGGCGCGGGTGGCGGCGGCCATATCGTCGGACACGCGGCGCAACTGCGGCGCATCGCGCAGGCGCGCGCCGCCGCCGGGCAGCGGTTCGAGGTCGGTAGGGGCGACGGCGCCGAGCGCCATGCCATTGGCGTGCAGGAAGGCCAGCAGACGGGCCAGGCCGAGGCCAACGGCGAGCGCGGCCGTCTCATCGAGCGGCACGGCGACAGGCGTGTGCCCGCTCTCGCCGAGCAGGGTCAGTGTGCGCTCACCGTCCTGGACCTGGTCCCAGATTTCGGGGAGCAGGGCGCGGGCCGCTTCATCGTCAATCGTGGCAACCAGTGCTGCGCCGGCGGGGGCGGCGCTCGGTGCCAGGGTGGCGTGGTAGCTCCGGTGCTCAAGGGCCGCACCGCAGTCGATGCAGAAGGCCTCATCGGGCTCGTTGGCTCCGGAGCCGCAGGCCCAGCAACGGCGCCAGGGCTCGGTATCGACCGCGATGACCGGCCCGAGGGCAGCGCCAGCGGGCAACTCATAGCGCCCGGCAAACAGGGATGGGGGGGACTGGTCCATACTCTCCTCCTCAGTGCCGTGCGCCGCAGCGGCCGTGAGCGGCCCGGTATCGCCGGTCACCGCGGGCGGGTCGGCGCGGGGCTCCGCGGCCAGGCTGGCGGCGAGCCAGGCCTGGTCGGCCTCACGGAGGGCG
>DAOUBZ010000488.1:0-6469 GCA_034432515.1 Chloroflexaceae bacterium
AGTCGTCGCTCTTGCCGGCCACCGCGGGCGGGCGCTCGCCGGCCCGCAGCAGGTCAATCTCGATCCAGTGAGCAGGCGAGGCCATCACCGCCCGGCGCTTCGCCAGGAAGGCGGCTCGTCTGGGTCCGCTGAGCTTGTTGACCGGCGAGAGCACCTCTCGTAGACCTCGCGATGGTGCTCGCGCACCTCGCGCATCGAAACCCTGGCCCTTGCCCGCCAGTGCGCCGCTCTGCCGCAGCGCAAACGGACCTGGCACGAGCGAGCGCGCGTCCACGCGCAGGTGCTGAGACAGGACCTTGCATCCGCCCTGCTGTTAGGAGCCCGAGTGTCAGACAGACGCCTGGGTTGTGGTATGCTCATCGTATGAGACAGGCTGGTGCGGCTTCCCATGAACCGTTGGCGTGGCACGCCTGCAATTGGCAGCGCGTCTACCAGCACCTGCGTCGACCCCGGGCGCGTATCGTGAAGGCGACGCAGGCTGGCCGCCGGGGTATGGTCAAGGCTTTGCAAGGCCCTTGGCAGCAGCTTGCCTGCCGGTACTGCCGAATGCTCAGGTGTGAACGTGCAAATCGTTGCTCATGGTGCGCTCCATAACGGCACACTGGCCCTGGTCGAGCCCGATGGGACCACGTGGGACGCCTTTGTAGAAACCCACCCGCAGGGCAGCCTGCTTCAACGCAGTGCCTGGGGTGAGCTCAAGGGCGGCTTCGGCTGGCGCGCCCGCCGGCTGGCCGTGCTGGGTCCCGATGGCAGCCTGCGGGCCGGCGCCCTGCTGCTGCTCCGCGCGCGCTACGGGCTGAGCATAGCCTACACGCCGCGCGGCCCGCTCTTCGCGGGTGAGCCAGCAACCGACGGGCTGCTGCTGGCCGGCCTGGCGCGCGTGGCCCGCCAGGCCCGGGCGGTGCTGCTTCGCCTCGAACCCAATCTGATCGAGACGGCGCCTGCGGCCGATACGCTGCATAGCTGGCTGCTGCTCCAGGGCCTGCGGCCTGCCGCAACCATTCAACCACGCAGTTCGATCCACGTCGACCTGAGCCTGCCCGAGGAGCGGTTGCTCGCGGCCTGCTCCAAAGGGCATCGCGCCGACATCAAGCGCGCCGAACGGGGTGGGGTGGTGGTGCGGGTCGGCAACGAAGACGACCTGGCGACCTTTCACGGGCTGATGCGCGGGACTGGAGCGCGGGCGCGCTTCGCGGTGCATAGTGAGGCGTACTACCGGACGGCCTGGCGACTGTTTCAACCCCGTAGTCGCCTGCTGCTTGCCGAACTGGCGGGACAGGTCGTGGCGGCGCACCTGGTCTTTGCCGATGCGCAGGCCGGACGCTACCTGTACAGCGGTGCCGACGAGCGCGGCCTGCGCGCCGGGGCCAATCATCTGCTGGCCTGGCATGCGCTGCGCTGGGCCCGCGCGCAGGGCTGTCTGTGCTACGATCTGTGGGGCATCCCCGATGAACTGGGGCGCGCCGCAGCCGCCCCTGATGCAGCAACCCGTGCGGCGTTAGAAGCTGCGGCCCAGAACGACCCGCTGATTGGCGTCTACCGCTTCAAGAAAGGCTTTGGCGGTCAGGTGGTGCGATACCTGCCGGCGTATGATCGGGTGCTGATCGCACCGCTCTACCAGCTGGCCCTGCAACGATTGGCGGCCTGAAGCGAATGAACCATGCGCGTTTCAGAAGCGGCTATGCCTGCTCGACCGTCGTAGCGCGGATGCATGACGCGATGATGCGATCGCGTCCGCGCTGCATCGTGTCCTCGCAGACCATCAGGCGGGTTTGAGCCATAGCTCATACCAGATCCGGATGAAGCGTTGCGCATCGACCTGGCCCTGCTCCGCAGCATGATGCGGACCGTGCGGCTCGTCACTCATCACTCGTCACTGGTAGAGAACCCGGGAGGCAGCCACCCAACCATGCCAAGCCTACGCGACCTGCTGGCCGGCGTCGCGGTGCTCCGTGCCGACGGCCCGCTCGACATTCCAATCGCCGCCCTGGCCTACGACTCACGCAAGGTTGAACCTGGCGGGCTCTTCGTTGCGATCAAGGGCTACCACAGCGATGGCCATGCCTTCGTGGAGCAGGCGGTCGCTCGGGGCGCCCATGCCGTGGTGGTCGACGCGCGCCACTGGGGACACGCTCCGGCGCCCGAGGGGGCGACCCTGGTCGTCGCGCTTGACAGCCGGGTCGCGCTGGCGCCGCTGGCGGCGGCCCTCTATGGCTACCCGGCGCAGCAACTCTGTAGCATCGGCATCACCGGCACCAAGGGCAAGAGCACGACGACCGATCTGGTGAGCCAGGTGCTCGATGGCTGCGGCCGCAGCACCGGCATGATCAGTACGGTGGATTTCAAGGTGGGGCCGCGGCGCTGGGCCAACAGCACCCGCCAGAGCACGCCCGAGGCGCCGGAGGTTCAGGCGCTGCTGGCCGAGATGGTGGCCGCCGGCTGCGACACCGCCGTTATCGAGGCGACCTCCCACGCGCTCTCCGCCCGCTGGAACCGCCTCGGCGGCTGCCTGTTCGATGTGGCCGTCTTCCTCAACCTTGGTCACGAGCATCTGGACTACCACGGCAGCTTCGAGCAGTACCGGGCCGACAAGGCGCGGCTCTTCGAGTTGCTGGGTGAGCGGGCCCCCGCCGGGCGACGCAAGGGCGAGAAATGGGCGATCGTCAACCTCGACGACCCGCAGCACGGCGTTTTCCTGCGGTCGGCACCAGCGGGCGCGCGCCGGCTTGGCTTCGGCACTAGCCCGGCCGCCGACGTGCGCGTCCGCGACGTGGTGGCCGGACCCGCGGGCGCCACGTTCAGCGTCGACACCCCGTGGGGCAGCCGGCAGCTGCACCTGCGGCTCCCGGGTAGCTTCAACGTTGCCAACGGGCTGGCCGCGCTCAGCGTGGCGCTCAGCCAGGGGGCCGAGCTGGAGCAGGCCGCCGCCGCCCTGGAGGCGGCGCGCGGACCACGGGGCCGCATGGAGCCGGTCCAGGTCGGCCAGCCCTTCGATGTGATTGTCGATTATGCCCATAACCCCGAGTCGTTCGCCCAGGTGCTGGCGATGCTGCGCCCGCTGACCCGAGGGCGCATGATCGCCGTCTTCGGCAGCGCCGGCGAGCGCGACGTGGCCAAGCGGGCCATCCAGGGCGAACTGGCCGGGCGCTACTGCGACCTGCTCGTGCTCACCGACGAGGACCCGCGCGGCGAGGACCGCGAGGCGATCATTGCCCAGATTGCCGCCGGCGCCGAACGGGCCGGGCGCCGTGCCGGCGAGGACTACCTCAGCATTCCCGACCGTGGCCAGGCGCTCGCGGCAGCCCTGGCCGCCGCCCAGCCGGGCGACCTGGTGCTCCTGCTGGGCAAGGGCCACGAGGGCAGCATCATCTACGCCGACCACAGCCTGCCCTGGGACGAGGCCGCAGAGGCGCGGCGCATCCTGCGGGAGCTGGGCTACGGCGCCGGATCGTGAGCGTGCTGCCCGTCCCGGTCCAAAGGGACGTGGTCAGCGTTGGAGTAACCACGCGCGCCCCGGCGTGAGGGCAGCTCACTCACGAACGCTGACGAGGGTGGGACGCCCTCGCGCCCAGGACGTTGCATGATACCGCTGGCGAATGCCTTGCTCAGGCCACGCGAGCCCGCGGAGCGGGCTTCGCAATGCTAGCCGGCGGCTTGAGCCGCCCGGCGCGCGGGGCGCCGCGATCGTTCGCCAGCAGTCTCTTTGCATCAGCCCTGCCAGGACAGGGAGTTGCGCACATGTACCTCCCGAGCTGGATTATAATGAGCTAACCTTGACGTGCCGAGGCGATCAGCAGAAGCGCCTGTCCGCCTGATCCGGTTATGCTGGACGACCGATGCGTCCAGGCCGGTACGCTCGGCGGGCAGCAAACAGGGAGAAGCCCGATGATCCGCGGACTCGACCATGTTGTTATCCTGGTCACCGACCTCGCCCAGGCGATGCGCGATTATGAGACGCTTGGCTTCCAGGTGCTGCCGGGTGGCGCCCACCGTGACGGGGTCACGCAGAACGCGCTGATCAGCTTCACTGATGGCACCTACCTGGAGTTGCTGGCCTTTCAACGGGAGGCGCCCGACCATCGCTGGTGGCGCCACACCGCCGCCGGTGCGGGGCTGATCGACTTCGCTCTGCTCTCAGGCCAGATCGAGGCGGCCGTGGTTGCCGCCTCCGCCCGCGGCCTGCACCTCGATGGACCGATCGCGGGTGGCCGTGAGCGCCCCGACGGCGTGCACCTCGAGTGGCTGAGCGCCTTCCCCAGCGCCCCCGATCTGCCCTTCCTCTGCGCCGATGTCACCGCCCGCGAACTGCGTGTGCCCCACGGCACCGCCTCCCATCACCCCAATGGGGCGACCGGCATCGGGCGGATCACCGTCGCCGTGAGCGACCTGGAGACCAGCGCAGGGCGCTTTGCCGCGCTGATCGGCCACGGACCGACCATTGAGCCGCGCCAGCGCCACTTCAAGCTGGGAACGTGCCAGGTGGTGCTCGAAGCCCCTGCCCCCGACCTGCCCGACACCGCGATGCTCGAGGCGCGCCTCGCGGCTCGCGGCGAAGGCATCGCCAGTGTGATCCTGCGCCGCGACCATCTGGCCACCGCGCCGCAGCGCCTCGACCCGCAGTTGAGCCACGGTGCGTGGCTGGCCCTCGCCTAGCACAGGGTTTCGCCCCTTGGCGCAGCAACCGACGACCATCGCAAACCGTGACGCACTGCTGGCGTTGCTCATCGCCCTCCAGGCCCAGATCCGCGCGACCGTCGTCGCGGCATGCGAGCGTCAGGCGCTCGCGGAACTGGCCGGCGTCGCCGAGGACGAGGCGGCAGGCGATACGATCTACGCGATCGACCGGGTCGGTGAGGCGGCGCTGATCGCCTTCTTTGCCGAACACGTTGCACCGCGCTGGCCGCTGGTGCTGATCGCCGAGGGTCTGCCCACCGGCCAGCTGACCCTGCCGGCAGGGCTGCCCGTCGAGCAGGCGGTGATCCGGGTGATCGTCGACCCGATCGATGGCACGCGCGGCCTGATGTACCAGAAGCGCGCGGCCTGGTCGCTTGCTGCCGTCGCGCCGAACCGGGGACCCGCCACGCGCCTGAGCGACATCGAACTCGCGGTGCAGAGCGAGATCCCGCTGGCCAAACAGCACCTCTGCGACGTCCTCTGGGCTACGGCGGACGGTCCGCTGGTTGCCGAGCGGGTCAACCGGCTGAGCGGCGAGCGCCAGCCGATCACCCTGCGGCCCTCAACGGCGCCGAGTATTGCCCACGGCTTCGCCACGATCAGCCGCTTCTTCCCCGGGGCCCGCGACGAACTGGCCGCAATCGACGAGGCAGTGGTGCGGGCAACGCTCGGCCCGCCCCGGCCTGGCAAGGCCCACTGCTTTGAGGACCAGTACATCTGCACCGGCGGCCAACTCTACGAACTGATCGCCGGCCACGACCGCTTCGTGGCCGACCTGCGCCCCTTGCTCGACCGGCACCTGGCCAGCCGGGGCGAGGCCCTCGGCATCTGCTGCCACCCCTACGACCTGTGCACCGCGCTGATCGCGCGGCAGGCTGGCGTGCTGCTGACTGACGAGCGCGGGCGCGCCCTCGACGCGCCGCTCGACGTGCACAGCGATGTCGGCTGGGTGGGCTATGCCAACGCGGCGATCCGCGCCCAGATCGAGCCCGCCCTACTAGCCACCTTGCAGCGCCGTGGCCTGCTCGACTGAGACCAGTGACGAGTGATGAGTATCGAGTTCGAGCGCTTCATCGCGGCGGCCCGCGCGCAGCGTGGCGGCTTGTTCGACGTGTCACGGCCGATCACTGTGGCCCGCGCCCCCGGCTGGGTCGATCTGCTCGGGGGAGTGGCGGCCCACGCCGGGGCGCTGGCCCTCGGCTGGCCCCTGGGCGCCAGTGTCTTTGTCGCGCTGCAGCCCGACCCGGCGCCGGCCATCGTTGTGCAGGACGAACAGGGCCACGGCGCAAGCCTGCCGCTCGCTGAGCTGATCACCGCCGATGGTGCGCCGCGCGCGTACGCCGAGGTGGCGCAGCGCCTCGCGCCGCTCGACCCGCTACAGCGGCTGGTGGGCGCCGCCTGGCTCGCGCTGATGCGCGAGGAGTTCGCGCGCTTCCCCGGCGGAGCCCGCCTGCTGCTGCGTTGGCGCAGCGGGCCGGGCTGGCCGGTCAGCGTGGTCGCCGCGGTGGCCCAGGCCCTGGTCTCGGCCTTCGGCGTGCGCCTGGCCCCCCGCGAACTGGGCCTGGCCTGTCAGGTCGCCCTGGGCCGGGTGGTCCGGCCAGAGAGCACGATCGGCGCCCTGGGCCCGCTGGTCAGCGTCTGTGCCCACGCCGACGCGCTGCTGCTGCTGCATCCGCAGCCCGCCTGGATGTGGGGCAATCTGCACCTGCCCACTGGTACCACGATCTGGGCGCTCAGGGTGGGCGACGGACCCGGGAGCGGGGCGGCCACCGCCAGCGGCGCAGCCGAGGCCATC
>DAOUBZ010000489.1:0-2082 GCA_034432515.1 Chloroflexaceae bacterium
TGTTGGCGGCATAGCCGCCAACACCAACCAACACCTGGCGAGCTTCGCCTGATTGGGGCGTGCCGGCCCCAGGGCGGCATCGGATGATAGCCAGGATGTGGTATACTATCCGCTAGTGTGTTCGTTGCGCGAGCGTGCTCGCGCTGAGGCTCAGGAGAGCACAGGCTTATGAATCGGTCCCGGATGGTGCGGGGCGGGGGGATGCGTGGCCGCCGCCGCGAGTGCGAGTTCACCAAGCTGGGCATCCAGCCCGACTACAAGGATGTCAAACGCCTGCAGAAGTATGTGACGGCCCAGGGCAAGATCCTGCCCCGCCGCCGCACCGGCGTGACGGCCAAGATGCAGCGGCGTCTCTCGGTGGCAATCAAGCGCGCCCGCCACCTGGCCCTGCTGCCGGCAGCGCCCGCGCATACGCGCGCGTAGGCCCGTTTCGGCACCAGCGCGCTATGACCACCCCCGAGGCCCCCGCACCGCCTGCACGTGTCAACCCCGATGCCTGGAAGCAGGCGGTGCGCGGCGCCTGGCAGGCTGGTGGCCTGCGGGTCACCGAGCCGCGCCTGCGCGTTCTGCAGACGATCGCCCGCTATACTGCCCCCTTCAGCGCCGAGCAACTCTACGATGATCTGTCTCGTGACGGCGGTGAGCGCACCGGGCGCGCCACCGTCTATCGCACGCTCGAGCACCTGCACAGCGCTGGTTGGCTGGCGCGCATCCACGGCGGGGCCGGCGAGGAGGGCTATGTCGCCAGCTTCCCCGGCCACATGCACCACCTGGTCTGCACATCCTGCGGCACCGTGATCGCCTTTGAAGGCTGCGCACTCGATGAGCTCGTTGCACGCCTCGCCGCCCAGACCGATTTTGCGATCGAGGGCCACCTGCTACAACTCTACGGCCGCTGCGCGGCCTGCCGCAAGGCGAGCAGGCAAACTAGTGACGAGTGATGAGTGAGGAGCCGCGCAGTCTGCATCACGGTGCAGATATGGGCCGGTTCGCACTACTGCGCCTAACTCGGTAGCGACCATCAAGGCTTGCTGGCCGGCCCGTCACCCACGGCCCGCCCCTGCCACTCCGCGCGGGTCAACTCCATCTCGTAGAACTCAACCTGGGTGTCGAAGCGGCCGCACCGGAAGAAGGGCAGCAGGTCGCGATACTGCGGGTCGTCGAGCAGGCGGAGCGCCGGGTCGTGGCCCGCGCTGCGCCACTCGCTTGCCAGGTAGCGAAAGCCGAGCCGCTCGTAGCAACGCACCGCGCGCTGGTTGACTGCCGCCACGTCCAGGCGCATGCGGGCGAAGCCGAGCGGGCCGAAGTAGTAGTCGAGGAAGACGCGCAGCGCCTCGGTGCCAAGCCCCTGGCCGACGTAGGGCTGGGCCAGCGAGATGCCGAGCCGGGCGCTCGGTTCGCGCTCGTCCACTTCGCGTAGCGAGATCCGGCCGATCAGCCGGCGCTGGCTATCCTCGATCGCCCAGGCGTAACGCTGGCCGTTCCAGGTACGGCCCGTCACCTCGTCGACGCTGATCGCGCGCGGCAAATTCCAGAGCGAACTGAAGGGCTCGTTGTAGCGAGGCCAGCGCTCCTGGGCCAGCGTATCGCTCCGCTGCCACTGCCGCAGCTTGACGCGCGGACCGTGGAGCACCCGTGTGCCGACGTCTTCCACCATGGCTGCTCCTACTCCTTCCGCTGCAGGTAGTTCAGCGACATCCAGCCTTCAAGCTCGCGGCCATCGACCGTGACCCGGACCCGCAGCCACGGAATGCCCCCCTCCACCCGCGGTCCCTCCAGCTTGCGCACCGGCGTACCGTTCGGCACCACGACAATGATGTTGGCCGCATCGCTGGCATCGGGTTCGCGGCGCAGGTTCAGCCCCTCGGTAATGTTGACGAGATAGACCTCGTCGCCGCCGAACAGCCCCTCCAGCCAGCCGAAGGGGCCGCCACGATCGGCCGTGGGCAACTGCGGCAGCCCGGGCACCTGGGGCACGGGCAGACGGGTCAGCCGGTCGAGCAGCGTGCTCACGGCGAAGTAGCTCGCCGTCGCCACCAGGGCAACCAGGCCCAGCAGCACCAGCCAGCCCACGAGGCCGCG
>DAOUBZ010000490.1:0-5498 GCA_034432515.1 Chloroflexaceae bacterium
CGGGGTGCCACGGTGACGGGGCGCCGGGCCGCCGGGGGGGGCGACCGGGTGCCACGGGGAGGGGGTGCCACGTGCCGGGGGCACGATGCCGCCCGGGGGGCGACCGGGTGCCACGGTGACGGGGTGCCACGTGACGGGGCGCCGGGCCGCCCAGGGGGGTAACCGGGTGCCACGGGGCCTACGGGGCACCTAAAAGCGCGCCGCCACGCGCAGCGCGGCCCGTAGCCGCCGCTGGTACTCGGCCCGCGAGATCTCCATTGTGCCGAACTGCCGCATATGGTCGCCCACGATGTACTGTGAGTCGAGCAGTACGAAGCCGCCGCGCCGCAGCCGATCGACCAGGTGCACCAGGGCCACTTTGCTGGCGTCCCGCTCACGGTGGAACATGCTCTCACCGGCAAAGAGCCCCCCGATCGCCACGCCGTAGAGCCCGCCGACGAGCTGCCCCTCGCGCCAGCACTCCACACTGTGGGCATGGCCCATGCGGTGTAAGGCCACGTAGGCCGGGATCATCTCCTCGCCGATCCAGGTCGTCTCACGGCCGCGCCCCGGCGCGGCACAGGCATGCATCACCGCCGCGAAGGCGGTATCGTAGCGCACCTCGAAGCGGCCGCTGCGCACCGTGCGCAGCAGGCGCCGCGGCGCGTGGAAGCCCTCCAGTGGGATGATCGCGCGCACCGTCGGCTCGTACCAGCCGATCGTGCCGTCATCATCGGCCATGGGGAAGATCCCCTGGCTGTAGGCCGCGATCAGCAACTCCGGTGTGAGCATAGAACAGCTGTGGCAGCGCCGCTATGGCGCGAGGCGCTTGATCCCGCTGGTGATGATCTGCGCGGCCCATGCCAGCAGCACCAGGGCGCTCACCAGACCGGCCAGTACCACCCAGGGCTGGCCGTTAAGTAGCAGCGCCAGCCAGAGCGGTGCGCCGAGCAGCCCGTGGACCAGCAGGCTCAGCAGCAGGGGTGCCGGCAAGATCGCCAGCAGCATGCTCGGCCAGGTGCTGCGCCGGACCGCCAGGAGCACGTAGAGTAGCCCGTAGGCGATCAGCGCCGACATGATCGCGGCCAGCAGCGGTGCCGTGAAGCCAAGGGGCAGCCTGCTCGCATTGTAAGCCCAGACCTGCGCACGCAGCCCGAAGCTCTCGATCAGCAGGTAGCAGAGCAGAAAGACCATGTAGGTCGCTACCCCGGTGATGGCGTTGGGGAACCACCAGCGGGTCGTGTAGAGGTAGTAGACGACCAGCGCCGGCAACGGGTAGTACCAGCCGGCGCCAAGCAAGACCTGGAGCGGTACCGGCTGGCCGAGCAGGATCTGCACCGTGGCCAGGTCGAGGTTGTAGTTCACGCCGTAGAGCACCCGCCACAGCGGCGAGGCGAGCGCGCTCACATGGCCGGCCGCCAGTGTGACGAGATAGATCGGCGTGCCGACTACCCAGGCCAGGTAGGCCGCTGCCCCGTAGCAGCCGATCAGCAGGAGCGTTGCCACGAGTTCCATGCGCTACTCCCAGGCATACTCGCGGACCTGGCCCTGCTCCAGGGTGAAGAGCTGGTCGGTCAAGCCGTACGGGCGCTCCGCGGCGTCACGCTGGATCTGATGGGCCACACTGGTGAAGATCGCTTCGTCCTCGTCCGAGAAGATCACCAGGAAGTCGCGATTGGGGATGCCGATCACCATGCGGCCCGGGAACTCGGTCCGCCAGCGATCGAGCAGTGCCGGGAGCAGCAGCCGGGTGGCGTCGAAGCCATCGCGGGTGTTGAAGATGATCAGGCGCTGCGAGCCTTCGCCGGTCACGGTGTAGCTGCCCTGCTCCTCGGTGCGGCGGCGCAGGTTCTCCATCGCCTGGGCATGCAGCTCGTGCTCGCCGATCTGCCAGCGCTCCAGGTGGTGCTCGTTGATGTAGGCCACGCTGCTCGGCTCATCGATCACGTAGGCGATGATCAGGTCGGCCAGGAACGGGCGGTAGACGATCATCGGCAGCTTGCGTTCCCGTACCTGCATCAGCAGGGTGATCGGCTTGAGCATAGGGTAGACCCGCTCGCGCAGTTCGTCAAAGCTGGTGATCGCGCGGGCGCTGTTGTAGTTGCGCAGCGCCTGGACCAGCGTCTCAGCCACTGCCGCCAGCTGCGCGGGTTGCTGGCTGTAGGCCGTGTAGAAGTTGTCCAGGCTCACCGTGATCCTGCTCTCGCCCACCCGCAGCCGCATCGTTGTCCCCTCGCGCTCGAAGACCTCAATGTCCGCCTGGGCGCGCAGCAGCGTCTCCATCGCTTCGGCGAAGCCCTCGGGGCTGAGCAGCGGCGTATCGCTCATAGACCAATTCCGTCCAGGCCAGACTGCCAGCGCGCGCGCAGGGTTGCACCGTCCAGACTGAGGCTGGTCGCGCCCGCCGCGCTGATCTGCAGGCGGGGCTCGGCGGTCACCGTGCCGATGCAGGCGAGCGTCACCCCGGCCAGCGCCGCCTCGAAGGCTGCGCTCTGATCGGGTTGCACCTCCACCAGGAAGCGGCTTGGCGTCTCGCTGAACAGGGCGGCCAGGATGCCGCCGCCGGCATCAACTGCGTCCAGATCGAGCTGCAGCCCCAGGTCGCCGGCGATCACCATCTCGGCGGCGGCGACCGCCAGGCCCCCCTCACTCAGGTCGTGGCAGGCGCGAACGAGACCGGCCCTGATCGCCCCGTGGAGCGCGGCGAAGCTGCGTCGGGCCGCGGCCAGGTCAACCTGTGGCAGTGTCGCCCCGGCGATGGTCGCGCCCGTGATCGCCTCCAGGTGGCTGCCCAGCAGGTCTGCCCGTGTCTTACCGATCAGGTAGACATAATTGCCGGGGGTTTTCAGGTCCATCGTGACGCAACGATCCACATTGGGCACGTGGGCCAGGGCGGAGATGAGCAGCGTTGGCGGGATAGCCACCCGGTTGCCGTCGGCGTCGCGATACTCGTTGTTCAGGCTGTCCTTGCCGGAGATGAAGGGTGTGCCGAAGGCCACGGCGGCATCGTAGCAGCCGGCGGTGGCGCGCACCAGGCCGGCCATACGGTCGGGCTGCCGCGGATCGCCCCAGCAGAAGTTATCGAGGATGGCGGTCCGCCCCGGGTCGCCACCCACGGCCACAACGTTGCGCAGCGCCTCGTCCACCGCGGCCAGGGCCATCCAGTAGGGGTCGCTGCGGCCGTAGCGCGGGTTGATGCCGCAGCCGAGGGCCAGGCCCTCGCGCACCCGGGGCAGTGGCTGGAGCACGGCGGCATCGCCCGGGCCATCGAGGCGGGCGCCGACCATCGGCTTGATCAGCGTTGCCCCGCGCACCTCGTGGTCGTAGGTGCGCACGATGCGCTCCTTGGAGGCGATGTTGGGGTGGGCGAGCAGCCGGAGCAGCAGGTCGTCTGCTGGCTCGCTGATCGGCGTCGCTGCTGCCGCCGGCGGCGTGTCCGGCGGCGCCCACCGCGCCTCGAGTACGCGCTGGGGGCGCCCATCGTGAAGGAAGGCCATCGCCAGGTCCACCACCGTCGTGCCCTGGTTGGTGACGCGCAACTGGCCATCGGCGGTGAAACTGCCGATGACGCTGGCCTCCACGTCCTCGGCGGCACAAAGCGCGAGCAGCGCGGCGACATTCGCAGGCGGCACGGCGAGCACCATGCGCTCCTGGGCCTCCGAGAGCCAGACCTCCCAGGGCTGGAGCCCGGCGTACTTGCGGGGCACGTGGCTGAGCTCCACGCTGGCGCCGCACTCGGCGCCCATCTCGCCCACCGCCGAGGAAAGGCCACCGGCGCCACAGTCGGTGATCGCCGAGTAGAGCCGGGCGTCACGGGCCTGCAGCAGCACATCGAGCAGCTTCTTCTCGGTGATCGGGTCACCGATCTGCACGGCGCTGCCGACGGTGACCGCGGTCTGGTGGGTCAGTTCGATGCTACTGAAGGTGGCGCCGTGGATGCCGTCGCGCCCGGTGCGCCCACCGAGCAGCACGATCGCGTCGCCGGGCTGCACGTTACGCGGATGCAGGCCGCGGGGCGCGATGCCGAGGGTGCCACAGTAGACCAGTGGATTGGCAGTGTAGCCGGGGTCGAAGAGCACGGCACCATTGACGGTCGGGATGCCGAGCTTGTTGCCATAATCGCGTACCCCGGCTACAACGCCGGTAGCGACGCGGGTGGGGTGCAGCACGCCAGGCAGCAATGCCGCCGGCGGGGTATCGGGCATGCCGAAGCAGAGCACGTCGGTATTGGCGATCGGCTCGGCGCTCACCCCCAGCACATCGCGGATCACCCCGCCGACGCCGGTATTGGCCCCGCCAAAGGGCTCCAGCGCGCTGGGGTGGTTGTGGGTCTCGACCTTGAACGAGACCTCGTAGTCGTCGGTGAAGGCGATGATCCCGGCATTGTCCACGAAGGCGGAGCGCACCCAGCTCGCAGCGGGCAGGCTGAAGCCGGCCTCCAGCAGCGTACAATGCGCACGGGCGGGCTCCGGGCGCACTATGCGCTCCGTCGCGGCCATAAGGAAGGTTCTGATCAGGCTATCGATCACCAGCGCGTCATCGCGCTGCAGCAAGGCGTACGCCGGGTGAAGCGCAGGGTCCAGCCCTGCGCCGTGCTGGGTGGCGCGCTCCAGATCCCGGTAGTGCACGCGCGCCTTGAAGCTCTTGTGGCTGCAATGCTCACTCCAGGTCTGGGCGATCGTCTCCAGTTCGCCATCGCTGGGGTCACGGCCGAGGGCGGCGAAGTAGTCGCGAATGGCGCGCATCTCGGCCAGGTCGAGCGCCAGCACACCCTGGTGGCTGATACGTAGCAGCGCTTCGTCGTCGGCGTCGCGCAGGGGCACGCGCGCAACCAGGGGCTGTCCCTCCTCGGGGGGTGTGACCAGACCGTGGTAGAAGGCCAGGCGCTCAGCGAGGCGCGTGCCGGGCGCATAGACGAAATTGGTCTGCACCAGGTCGATCGCCAGCTCGGCGGCGCGGGCGGCCGGGTCGCTGCCGGGGGGCAGCAGGTAGCGCCGCAGGGCGCGGGCCTGGGTGAGGCCCGGCAACTCCAGGCGGCGAGCGCCCTCCAGCACCATCTCGCCCTCGTTATCAGTGACCCCCGGGCGATAGGCGATCTCGAGCACCTGGCCCACCTCGGGCAGCGGCTCGGCGGCCAGCGCGGCGTGCTCGAGCGCCATCCAGGCCACCTGTTGCACCACCGGGTCGTGCAACAACTCGGCTCCGAGGCGGGCAACGGTGGCGGTGCTGAGGGTCGGGCCGGAGAGCAGATAGAGCGTGTGGACGATCTCGCCACGGGCGGCGGGCTCGCGCGGGGCGACAGTCACCAGAAAATGGGGCATCACGGCTTCCTTCGCTGCGTCCTGGCGCCCGATTGTAGCGTATCGGCGCCAGATGCGTCAAGGCGCGCCCGCAGCCGCCCAGGGCTTGAGCAACGTCGGAACGCGAACGCCCCTTCGCTACGCGCTGCGCGCTACCCCGGCCGTTCGGCTGAGCCTTCGTCTGGGCTCAGGCCGGGGCTCACGACGAAGCCTGCCGCC
>DAOUBZ010000491.1:0-5830 GCA_034432515.1 Chloroflexaceae bacterium
CGATCTCGACGCTGAAAATCGAGGAACTGATCGCCGATCTGCGGGGAAGTTTCACGATCGTCATCGTAACCCACAATATGCAGCAGGCGGCACGGGTCTCCGATCATACCGCGTTTATGCTGATGGACTCCGAGACCCGCGCCGGGCAACTGGTGGAGTTCGGTCCGACCGCTCAGCTCTTCACCAGCCCGCGTGACGCACGCACCGAGGCCTACCTGAGCGGGCACTTCGGCTAGAGCAACCGCAACTCGATCGCCCGCACCGCTGCCTGCGTCCGGTCGGAGACGCCGAGCTTGGCGATGATGTGCTCGACGTGGATCTTGACCGTACCCGGGCTGATCGCCAGCTGCTGCCCGATCTGCCGGTTGGTGTGCCCCGCGACGAGCAGCCGCAGCACGTCGCGCTCGCGTGGGGTCAGCGCCACGCCGGGCAAGGCCCTGGCGCCTGGCGGCTCGTTCGCCAGCCGCTGCAGGGCCTGTACCATTAGTCCCTGGTTCAGGAAGGTGTCGCCGCGGCTCACCTGGTTGATCGCGTCGATCAGCTCAGCACGGGTGGCTTCCTTCAGCACATAGCCCGCAGCGCCGGCCTTGATCGCCTCGACCAGGTACTCCAGGCTGGCGTGCAGGGTCACGATCAGCACCCGCACCTGGGGGTAGGCCGCCTTGATCGCGCGGGTGGCAGCCAGGCCGTCCATCTGCGGCATGCGCACGTCGAGCAGCACGAGCTCGGGCTGGCACTCCGCGCACAGGGCGAGGGCGTGCCGCCCATCGACCGCCTCGCCGACGATCGCGATCGCGGGCTCACTGGCGAGCAGGCCGCGCAACCCGGCACGGGCCAGTTCGTGGTCGTCGGCGATCAGGATGCGTAGCGTCCGTGAGCGCGCAGCGGCCGGAGCGGCGGAAGGTGTGTCTCTCTCAGGCATGTTTCAGACCCGGGCGTCTCAGCGTGACCATCGCGCTACAGCTCCACAATTCCACCGCTCCACAGCTCCACATGACCGGGGTCGAGCCGCCCACAGTGGGCCCGGCCCGGGCAGGGCACGGGCAATGGCACCCTGGCGAGGATCCGCGTTCCGGCGCCGGGCCGGGCCGCTAGCTGCAGTTCGCCCCCCAGGATGGCGATGCGCTCGCGCATGCCGCGCAGGCCCAGTTGCTCGCCCACGCCGGCGGCGGGCGCTAACGCCGCCGGGTCGAAGCCGCGCCCCCAGTCGCACACCGCGAGCCGCACCTCGTTGCCTGCGTGGGCGAGCGACAGTGCGGCCCGCAACTCGCCGGCATGCTTCTGGGTATTGGCCAGCGCCTCCTGTGCAACGCGGAACAGGGCCAGTTCGACCGGCGGCGGCAGCCGCTCGCTGCCGAGTTGCACGTCAAGCGTGATCGTCCAGCCCTCGGCCCGCAGCGCGTCGCATAGCAGTCGCAGCGCCCCGACCAGCCCGAAGTCGTCGAGCGCGGTCGGGCGCAGGCCAGCAAGCAGGCGGCGCGTCTCTGCCACGACCCGCTGTGCGGTGCCGACGATCCGGCCGAGCGCCACACGCCGTGCAGCGGCACGGGTGCGGTAGCCACGCTCGAAGGCCTGCAGCTGCTGGTAGAGGCTGACGGCCAGTTGACCGACCCCGTCGTGCAGTTCATGGGCCAGGTGGTACCGCTCTTCCTCCAGTAGCTCGGCGCGTTTGCGTTCGGTCGTATCCCCGACCAGGATCTGCAGCGCCGGGCCGCTATCCCACGTACAGGCCCCGGCGACGAGCTCGACCGGGCGGCGCGAGCCGTCAGCGGCCAGCAGCACCGTCTCAAGCTGGGGCTGCTGCGCCTGGTGGCCGGCCAGCGCCGCGAACCAGCTGGTCGCCTCCGCGCGGCGATCCGGGGCGACCAGTTCGAGTAACCGCACCGGAAGCGGCGCTTCCGGCGCCACGGCCAGCAGCCGATGCAGCGCGGGGTTGGCCAGGCGGATGCTACCCTGCAGGTCGACCACCAGCACCCCGTTCGGCGAGCATTCCACCAGCTGCGCGTAGCGCTGGCGTTCCTCCCAGAGCCGGCGGTAGCGGTTGAGCCGGGCGATCGTCCGCACCCGCGCCCGCAGTTCAGCGCGGTTGAACGGCTTGGCGATGAAATCGTCGGCGCCGGCCTCAAGCCCGCGCAGCAGCGACTGCTGGTCGTCAAGCGCGGTCACCAGGATGACCGGCAGCGCGGCGGTGCGAAGATCGGCCCGCAGCAGCCGACAGACCTCGAAGCCGTCCAGCAGCGGCAGCATCACATCGAGCAGCACCAGGTCGGGGCGGAGCGTGCGGGCCATGGCCAGGGCCGCGGGGCCGTTGGCGGCAAAGGCCAGGCGCAAGCCCTCGGGTTCCAGCAGGCTCGCCAGGGCTGCGCGCCCCCATGGCTGATCATCAACCACCAGAATGAGACTGCGATACTCCATGGCTCACTGTTGGGTAGTGGTAGCACTACGCGCTGGCCAGGCGTGGCGCCGGGGCACCCGTGTAGTGGACGATCCGCGCGAGCAACTCGCGCAGAACGACCGGCTTGCTCAGGTAGTCATCGGCGCCAGCGGCCAGGCAGCGCTCGCGGTCGCCGTTCATAGCCAGCGCGGTCAGCGCGATGATCGGGGTCGTCGCAAGGGCCGGGGTGGCGCGGATGCGGCGCATGGCCTCGAGGCCATCCATCCCGGGCATCTGAATATCCATCAGGATAAGTGTGGGCCGTAGCTCCTCGGCCGCCGCCACCGCCTGTGCGCCGCTGTAGGCGACAGCCA
This sequence comes from Chloroflexaceae bacterium, assembly GCA_034432515.1. GTDB lineage: Bacteria > Chloroflexota > Chloroflexia > Chloroflexales > Chloroflexaceae > JACAEO01. The sequence continues at coordinate 2,749 of DAOUBZ010000491.1, forward strand.
CGCGGTAGCCGCGGGAGAGCAGGTAGTCGGCGACCAGGTCGATGTTGACCCGATGGTCATCAACCAGCAGCAGGAGCGGCGCCGGCGCGCCCTCGGGCTCGAGCGGCCCTGCCGCGGCGGCGCAGGCTACTGGCTCGCAGCCCGCGGAGCAAGCAGCGGGCAGCGCCTGGCGCCACGGCAACGAGATGGTGAAGCGGCTCCCGCAGCCCGGCTCGCTCTCCAGGGTCACCCCGCCACCGTGCAACTCGGTGAGCCGGGCCACCAGGGCCAGGCCCAGGCCAGTCCCCTGATGTTTGCGCGCCAGGCTGCTATCGAGCTGGACGAACGGGCGGAAGAGCCGGGCCTGATCCGTGGCGGCAATGCCCACGCCGGTGTCCCAAACCGTCAGATGGATCAGCGCGGCCGCGCGGTCGCCCCGTACCTCCAGGCCAACGCTGCCGCCATCCGGGGTAAACTTCACCGCGTTGGAGAGCAGGTTCACCAGGATCTGCTTGAGGCGGCGCGGGTCGGCCACGATCAGCTCAACCGCGCTATCGATCGCTGCGATCACGCGCAGCTGGCGCGCGTGGGCCAGCTGGCGCACCATGCGCAGGCTGGCTTCGCAGAGCTGGGCCAGGTCCACCGTGTCGAGCTGAAGCTCAAGCTGGCCGGCCTCGACCTTCGAGAGGTCGAGGATATCGTTGATCAGCGCCAGCAGGTGGCGTCCGCTGTCGATCACGGTATCGACCAGGCCCTGCTGCGGCCCGTTCAGCGGGCCGAAGACCTGCTCATGCAATGTTTCGGCCCCGACGAGGATGGCATTGAGCGGCGTGCGCAGCTCGTGGGACATGCTGGCAAGAAACTCGTCTTTCATGCGCGAGGCCCGCTCGAGCGCCGCATTGGCGTTGCTCAGGTCGGCGGTGCGCTCGGCCACGCGGCGCGCCAGTTGGGAGCGCTCAGCCTCCAGCGCCGCCTCAACCCGCTGCCGTTCGGCGATCTCCTCACGCAGACGCGCATTGGCCATGCTCAGGTCGGCGGTGCGCTCGGCCACCCGCGCCTCCAGTTCGTCTTTGGCCCGCTGCAGGGCTGCCTCGGCGGCACGCCGTCGAGTGATGTCGCGGAAGATGCCGCGCAGCACCACCTGCTGGTCCGCCGTGCGCCACACGTGCATATGGCCCTCAAGCTCCACCCGGAGCCCGTGTTCGGCGAGCAGCGTGGTCTCGATCCGCCCGGAGACCAATCCACGCTCGATCGCGCGCACGTAGGTCTCGACCCGCTCCACCTCGCTGGGCACAACCAGGTCGAGTAGCGTGCGCTGGCCGAGATCCGCGGCACTGTAGCCCAGTGTCTCGCGCCAGGCGCGGTTGACGTACTGGAAGCGCAGCTCGGGGGTGACACTGACGATCAGGTCGCTGGCATTATCGAGAAAGGCCTGCAGCTCGGCGACGACGCCAGCGGTAGTCGCGCCGGGCGCCCGCGCCAGCAGGTCGCGCGCCTGGACGAGCTGCAGCTCCTCTGCGACGAAGCGAGCCAGGTCGTCGAGGATTGCCAGGTCAGCGGCGCGCAGCCGGCGCGGTCGCCAGTCGAACACACAGAGCGTGCCGGCGCGACAGCCGCTTGTGCCACGGATCGGCCAACCGGCGTAGAAGCGCAGTGCGAACGGCCCTGTCAGCAACGGGCTCGCGGCAAAACGTGGGTCGCGGCCCAGATCGGGGATCAGCAGCGGTTGCTCACAGCGCAGGGTGTGGGCACAGAGGCCGAGCGCGCGGCCCAGGTCGGCGACCGGGAGCTCGGGGCAGGAGGAGAACCAGTGCCCCTGGGCATCGGCCAGTACGAGCAGGACGATCGGCGCGCGCGTCAGCCGGGCCGCCAGGCGCACCAGTCGATCGAGGCGCACCGGGCCGGGGATGTCGAGCGGGTGGTGCGGTTGAAGATCAGCCTGAGGGAGCGATGCCTGGGAAAGGGGAGAGGGATGTGCCATGCCGCCGGGGTGCTTGGTGCGATTCCAGTGCCTCGGCGCCGGATTGGCCCGGGAGCGGGCAGGCGTCCCGGCGCAGGCAAGCCCATACTAGCGCCGTGCCGTACCAGCGCATTACGAGCCCGGCGGTGGAGGGCATCCAGCGAGCGAACAGGGAAGCACCAGGCGCGCCGTGCGGCCCTGGGATCAGGCCATGAGCAACTGGCCGCCCTCAAGGCGGGGACCTGACCAGCTCGTCTCGCCGCCGAGCTGGCGGGCCGCCAGGGAGTCAGCACCACCGGGCGTGACCAGGCCAAACAGGCCGGCAGCAACCGACGCGTGGGGGGCCAGCTCGGGCCGGGCGATCCAGATCGTATGGGGCAGCACGTCGGGGAGGCTCACGGCATAGGCCGTGCCACGGCTACTCAGGTAATCGACGAGGAACACGCCAAAGAGCCGGTATGGCACATTGGTGGAGAGGTAGGCCACGATCAGCGAGGTACCTACATCGTCGTTGAGCTGATGCACAACGAAGAGTTTGTCGCTCTCCGTACGCAGCACCCCGAGATCGAGCGTGCGGTAGGTCGGCCCACAGCGCCAGGCGAGGCTGAGGATCAGCTGGTACTGCTCCAGCTCAAGCAGGTGCTCAAAGGCGGTCAGGCTCGGGTCGGGGCCTTCTGCGGCGCCGGGGTCGCTCGCGTAGAAGCGCTCGAGGTCCACCGGTTGTGGCGGCACGAAGATCGTGCCCTCAGGCGTGCTGAGCCGTGGTTGTGTGAACTGCGTCGCCAGGCGCTGACGGTAGCTGGTTCGCCCCATAGCTTTCTCCTTCGCTCACCCGGCGCATCTCGCATCGCGCGCTAACACCTCAGCAAGCCAGCGATCTGCCAGATATTTCCCTGTGCCGACCAGGGTTCCTATCGACGAACGTCCCTCACCCCAACACGGGTGGAGACCGTCGTGGATGCTGGGGAGGAAGCCCGTGAGGCGAGTGCAATGCGAGTATAACACAGGCTTACCGCTTTGTCAGCGTGTGCAAGAGGTGCACATGCACTGCACACGCCGTCCATCTCCGGCGGTGGGGTGAAGGGCAGCTACGCCGCCCAATGGGGTGTTTGTGCGGTGGCGTTGGCGGCGTTGCCGCCAACG
>DAOUBZ010000492.1:0-3337 GCA_034432515.1 Chloroflexaceae bacterium
TGGCCAAAAAGTCTTGACACCCATGTCGAACGTCCTTCAGCCTATCGACCGCTTTCCAATGCGGCCTAGCAAAAACTCTACCCTTGAAAGGGCAGGGGGGTGAGGGCAAGCAGCGCATCAGGACGCCATCCGCCAAAAAACCTCCCCCTGAGAGGGGGCTGCGGGAGGGTGAGGATCGGTCGCCCCAGCGCGGTGGCGGGGCGGGGCGGATCGCGACCTGCGCTGAGGGAAAGGGAGCGTGTCCGTGATCCTGATCACCGGCGCCGGCGGCTATATCGGCAGGCACCTGGCGCGCGCCCTGTGCGCCCGTGGTGAGACGGTGCGCGCCCTCGATCGCGACCGGGCCGCGCTGGCCCCACTGGCCGCCCGCGGGGTGGAGCTGCAGTGCGCCGATGCGGGTGACCCCGCTGCCCTCGCGGCCGCGCTGCCCGGCGTGCAGCTGATCTACCACCTCGCGGGCTCGGCGCTGGGCAGCCCCGCGGCGATCCGCCGGGCCAACGTCGACGGCGCGCGGACCCTGGCTGCGGCCTGTGCTGGCCGGGCGGAGCTACGGGCCGTGGTTTTCGCCAGCAGTGGGGCGCTCTACCCCAGTGGTCCCGGCTGGCTCAGCGAGGAGACGCCGCCCGCCCCGGCCTTCCACTACGCGCGGGCCAAGGCCGAGGCCGAGCAGGTGCTGCTCGCGGCCCACCAGCACCACGGCGTGCCGGTACTCATCGCGCGTATCGCCGCCGTCTATGGCCCCGCCAGCCCGGCATTGATGCTCGACCAGGTGCGCCGGGGTCGCTTCCCGCTGATCGGCGGCGGCCACGGTTACGCCTCGAACATCCACATCGACGACCTGATAACCGCCCTGCTGGCACTGGCCGAACAGGGTCAGCCCGGCCAGGTCTACAACCTCGCCGACGACGAGCCCGCGCCGGTGCGGGCGTTCTACGGCCAGCTCGCGGCGTTGCTGGGCGCCCCTCCGCCGCCGACCATGCACCCGGCGGCCGGGCGCGCCCTCGTCGCGCTGATCGGCGCGCTCAGCCGCCTGCGCGGTCGCCCCTCGCCGCTGCCCGTCGACCTGGTGGCAATGGCCGCCGTCTCGCACCGCATGGCCAACCAGCGCATGCGCAAGGAGCTTGGCGTACAGCTCCGCTACCCTTCGTACCGTGAGGGCCTGCCGGCGGCGCTCGGTGCGCCCAACAGCGCCGATTGACGGTCTGCCACAGCTGTGCTACTATCCCGCCAGGTGAATAGATGCACGGTGGGGCGAACCCCACCCGGCAGGGAGCCCGGCGGCAGCGCCGGGCTGGTATGGGGGAAGCCGGTCAGAGGCCGGCGCAGTCCACGCTGCTGTAGGGTAGGAACAACCTGGCGACCCGTCAACTAGCCTGGCGGTCACACCGCCCCGCCCACTCCCCGCGTCGCTGTTCCCTGCCGAGCCAGAATGCCCATCCCTGTTTGATGCCGATCACACCCGCGCTGGAACGGGGGTGAGGCAGGCGCAGGGATGCCCGACCTTCCGGTCCACTCCCTTCTCTGCACACCCCCTCCACCTCTGTGGAGGGGTTTTTCGTTGGCTCAGTTCAGCGCCTTGTAGTTCGAGGATCACCCTATGCGCCGCCTGCTCATCACCCTGTTCGCCCTCGCCCTCCTCGCTGGCCAGGCCGCTACGGCCCTGGCTCAGGCCACCGCCCCCGCCGATGCCGCCCTGGCCTGGATGCGCACCCAGCAGCAACCCGATGGGAGCTTCCCCGGCTTCGGCCCCGGCGAGAGCGCCGACGCGGTGATCGCCTTCGCCGCCGCCGGCCAGGATCCGACCCGCGTGACCCGGGATGGCCGTTCGGCGCTCGACTACCTCGCTACCCAGGCGGCTAGCTATGGCGCCAGTAGCCCCGGCGCCGCGGCAAAGCTGGTCCTGGCCGCCGTGGCTGCCGGTCAGGACCCGACCAGCTTTGGCGGCGCCAACCTGCTTGAACTGATCGGCGCGAGCTACGACCCGGCCAGCGGCCAGTATGGCGCCGATGTCTACGGCCACGCCCTGGCGCTGATCGCGACGCGGGCCGTGGGCGCGTCGCCGCCGCCCGCTGCCGTGAGCCGCCTGCTCGCTCTGCAGCTCGCCGACGGCGGTTGGAGCTTCGACGGCACCGCCGCTACCGGCAGCGATACCAACACCACCAGCCTGGCCGTCCAGGCCCTGGTCGGCCAGCGGCAGGCCGATGGCGCCCGCGCGCGGGCGATCGCCTTCCTCAAGGGACAGCAAAACGACGATGGCGGGTTCCCCTACGCGCAGGGCTCACCGTTCGGCAATGCAAGCGATGCCAACTCGACCGCCGCCGTGATCCAGGCGGTCATTGCTGCCGGCGAGGATCCGGTGGGCGCCAACTGGACCCGCGGCGGCAAGACGCCGCTCGCGGCGCTCGCCGCCCTGCAGAACGCCAGTGGCGCGCTGCGCTACCAGGCGAGCCAGCCCGACGACAATGCTCTCGCCACCTACCAGGCCGTACCGGCCTTGCTCAAGCGGGCCCTGCCCGTAGCAACGGCGAATGTGACCGGCGCCGCGGCGCTGCTGGCGCCCGCGGCCACCACTCCACCCGGCAACCTGCCTGCCACCGGCGCCACCGCTGAACTGCCCGCTGGCCTGGCCCTCACGGCGCTGGCCCTCGCCGCCCTGGGCCTGAGCCTGCGCCGCCGCACGAACTGAGCCCACGGGGTACGATGCGCCTGCTCCGCACCAGCCACCTGCACCGGCTCGCCGCACTCGCCGTGCTGCTGCTCGTTGCCGGCGTGGCGGCACGGGCGCAGCCCCTGGAACGGCGCGCCGGGCTGGTGGTCCAGTTTGGCGATGGCAGCGTGCAGACCGCCTGCGTGCGCTTCAGCGAGGAGACGATCAGCGGGCTCGACCTGCTGCTGCGCTCCGGCCTGCCGGTGGTGGTGCAGACCGGAGGGATCGGCGCTGCGGTGTGCAAGATCGGCCCCGACGGCTGCGACTACCCCGCCGAGGGTTGCTTCTGCAAGCGCGATGGGGCCCGCAGCGTCTACTGGGCCTTCTACACGCTCCAGGGCGACACGTGGGCCTACGCCAGCCTCGGTGCGGCCAACGTGGCAGTGGGCGACGGCGACGTGCACGGCTGGGCATGGGGCCTCGGCGACTCGAGCGGTGGCGCGCTGCCGCCCGTGCGCAGCATCGACACCATCTGCGCCCCGGCTGCCGCCCCCGCGCCAACTGCTCCGCTGGCCACGGCCAGTCCCACGCCGGCACCAACCGCCGCGCCGACCGTCGCCCCGCCTGCGACGCCTCGGGCGTCACAGCCAGCCACGGCGCCAACCGGGACAGCGCCCGCAGCACCGGCCG
>DAOUBZ010000493.1:0-3307 GCA_034432515.1 Chloroflexaceae bacterium
CTGTGCAGTATGGGTGTGGTAACCACATGCTACCCGCAGGAGGTTTCGTTGTCACGCTTCCCAAACCTTAAATTCGGGATGACTCATGTTCATTTCCAGCACGGATCAGCGCGTCCTGTTTCGTGGTTGCGCTGCGGGTCTCACGCTTCCTCGAAGTAGCCGTGGAGCCGGCGACCGAGCAGTGGATCGCGTAGCTTCTTGAGCGCCTCACTCTCCAGCTGGCGTACGCGCTCGCGGGTGAGGTTGAGCCGCTGGCCGATCTGCTCGAGGGTCAGTGCGTTCTCACCGTCTAGGCCGTAGCGCAGACGGATGATGTGCCGTTCCCGCTGTGTCAGGTGCGACAGGGCCTCGCTCAGGTCGTCCTGGAGCAAGGTGTGTGAGACCTGCTCAAGCGGCGAGAGCTGCAACGGATCGGCGATGATCTCGGCGAGCGTGCCGGTGCCATCTTCGGTATGGGGCTCGTCGAGCGAGGCCGGCATGAGCGCGGCCTGCTCGGCACGCGTCACCTGCTCGGTGGTCAGCCCGACCTCACTGGCCACCTCCTCGGCCGTCGGCTCACGGTCGAGGCGCTGGGTCAGCTGCTGGCGGGCGCGGGCCAGCCGTGCGAGACGCTCCCCAAGGTGGACGGGCAGGCGCACGGTGCGACCGTGGTCCGCGATGGCGCGGCCGACACTCTGGCGGATCCAGTAGGTGGCGTAGGTAGAGAACTTCAGCCCGCGGCTGGGGTCGAACTTATCCACCGCGCGCATCAATCCCACGCTGCCCTCCTGGATGAGGTCGAGCAGACTCAGGCCATGGCCCTGGTAGCGACGCGCGATGCTCACCACCAGGCGCAGATTCGAATGGATCAACTGGGCGCGGGCGCGATCGCCAGCGGCGACCTGCTGCTCCAGGCGCCGACGCTCGGATGTGGCGACCGGGGCGTTACAGGCCAGGCGCTGGCTCGCCGCGAGGCCCTCGTGCATCACGCGGGCCAGTTCCTGCTCCTGGTCAAAGGTCAACAGCGGCTCGTCGCCGATCTCGTTTAAGTACAGAATGATCGAATCAGCTACACCGGGGCCGGTGAGCACCGGGTTGGTCATAACGGACTCCCCTTTCAAGTTCGCCGCCCGGGCTGCGACCGGAGCGCACGAAAGTGATCTGTGGTCCCGTGCTGCGGGGGCGGGGCCTGGGGGGACGTGGACGTGCGGGAGGGCCAACCCTCCCGCGGGGGACGTCAGAACCACAGTATAGGCCTGCCGGCTAAGTACAGGCTTAGGTCTGGATGAGAGCAGGATGAGAGGTACGTGAAGACGAAGCGCCCGCTGGAGGCGCTTCGCCGGGAGCGTGGGGTGGAAGGGGGCTCAGGCCAGGGCCAGGTCGCGTTTCTTCTTTTCGCGGCGGCGGTCGTCGGCGCTCAGTAGCTTCTTGCGCAGGCGCCAGCCCTTTGGCGTGACCTCGACCAGCTCATCGTCGCCGATATACTCAATCGCGTCGTCGAGCGAGAGGATGCGCGGCGCCTCGAGACGGATATTCTCCGCGCCCTTGTTGTTGCGAATGTTGGTCAGGTGCTTTTCCTTGCAGACGTTGACCTCCAGGTCAACATCGCGGATATGCTGGCCGACCACCATGCCTTCGTAGACCTCCTGGCCTGGGGTGACGAAGAAGACACCCCGATCCTGAACCTGGTTGATACCATAGGTGCTGACGACCCCACTCTCGGAGGCGATCAGCGAGCCATTTTCGCGCGTGGCGATCTCGCCCACCAGGGGCGCGTAGGCGTAGAACAGGCTGTTGATGATCCCGGTGCCACGGGTGGCGCTCAGGAAGAGCTGGCGGAAGCCGAGCAGGCCACGGGTGGGCACGAGATAGACATAGTGGACGCTGCCGTCATCACGGACGTGCATATCGCGCATCTCGCCCTGGCGCTTGCCAAGCAGTTCAACGACGACGCCCTGGTAGTCGCTGGCGACCTCGATCTCGACCAGTTCCATCGGCTCGAGGCGGGTGCCGTCCTCCGCCTCGTGGAAGATCACCTCGGGTTTGGAAACCTGGAACTCGTAGCCCTCGCGGCGCATGGTTTCGATCAGGATGCCGAGGTGCAACTCGCCACGCCCGGCGACGAGGAAGACATCGGGGCTGGCGGTATCCTCGACGCGGAGGGCCACGTCGCGTTCGGTCTCCTGGTAGAGCCGTTCGCGTAGCTTGCGTGAGGTGACGAAGCTGCCCTCACGGCCGGCGAACGGGCTGGTATTGACACCAAAGGTCATGCGCACGGTGGGCTCTTCGACCGTGATCGTCGGCAGGGCCTCGGGGCGGGCGGCATCGGCGATGGTATCGCCGATGTTGGCGTCGCCGATCCCGGCCAGGGCGATGATATCGCCAGCCTGGGCGCTGTCGACCTCCTGGCGCTGGAGGCCGTTGTAGACGAAGAGCTGGGTCAACCTGGCCGGGGAGAGGTTGCCGGCGCGGTCAATGCGGACCAGGGCCTGGCCCTTGCTGATCGTGCCGCGACTGAGGCGACCGGTAACAATCTTGCCCTTGTAGTCGTCATAGAGGCTGGTGGTCACCAGAAACTGGGCCGGGGCCGTCACATCGACATCGGGGGCGGGGATGCGGTCGAGAATGGCCTCAAACAGCGGTTCGAGCGAGTCGTGCAGCTTGAGCGGCGAGCGACCGGCGTGACCGGCGAGCGCGTTGGTGTAGATCGTGGCGAACTCGGCCTGCTCATCATTGGCGCCCAGGTCGACAAAAAGGTCGAAGGTTTCGTTGACCACCCAGTTGGGGCGGGCCTGGGGGCGATCGATCTTGTTGACGACAACGATGGCGCGATGTCCGGCCTGCAGCGCCTTGCGCAGCACGAACTTGGTCTGCGGCATGGGGCCGTCGACGGCATCGACCAGCAGGAGCACGCCGTCGACCATGTTCATCACGCGCTCAACCTCGCCGCCGAAGTCGGCGTGGCCGGGGGTATCGACGATGTTGATCTTGGTGCCCCTGTACGAGACCGCAGTGGTCTTGGAGAGGATAGTGATGCCGCGCTCGCGCTCGAGCGCATTCGAGTCGAGCACCCGTTCCTCGACGGCCTGGTTCTCGCGGAAGACGCGGCTCTGCTTGAGCATCGCGTCGACCAGGGTGGTCTTCCCATGGTCGACGTGGGCGATGATGGCGATATTGCGGAGATCGTGACGCAGCATAACATCCTGGCGCCGGCAGGCGCGTGTGCTTCACTCACACATATAGCAGTCCTAAATCATTTGTAAAACACCGTAGCGCTGACGATTGGGAAAGTCGAAGACTTGACGCTCCACCACACGCTCAAAGGCGT
>DAOUBZ010000494.1:0-9570 GCA_034432515.1 Chloroflexaceae bacterium
CTGTGCAGTATGGGTGTGGTAACCACATGCTACCCGCAGGAGGTTTCGTTGTCACGCTTCCCAAACCTTAAATTCGGGATGACTCATGTACCGCAACAACGCACCTTGGGGTGGCGTAGTCGCCCACACCCTCACCGCACGCTCTTGACAAGCGATATACTTGCGTTAAGATAAACAAACGAATGTTCGTTCGTTTCGGGAGGGCTCGATGGTGCTGGCAACGGCTGACATTCCCCAGGCGGACCAGCTGTGGGACGTTGCGCGCGTGCCCGAGGCGATTGCGCGGGGGCGCCGGAGCACCGAGGAGATCGCCAGCTATATCGGCATGAAGGTGCTGCGCCAGGGCCACTACTACACCCAGGCCGCCCGCATCCTGGGCCTGGTGGCCGAGGGCGACCCCGGCGAGGAGCCGCAGCTGACGACCCTGGGGCGCAGCTTTGCCCGCAGCAACCGGGTTGAGCAGCGCACCTTTCTACGCCGTCTGCTGCTCCAGCGTGACCCGACGCGCTCGCTCGTTGCGGCGCTGCGCGCCGGCGCCGGCCTCGACCGGCGCGGGATCGCCGCGGTGCTGCAGCAGCTCGCCCCCCTCGCCGATAGCACCGCCCAGCGCCGCGCTTTCACCGTCGCGGCATGGCTCTGCGCGGTGGACCTCGCCGCCTGGCAGGATGGACGCCTCGTCTATACCGGCCCTGATTTCCTCAGTTCCGATGTGAACGTCCCGTATCGGGCGTGATCCTGCTATGTCACCTGGCGCACAGCCTCCGCCACGTCGAGCGGGGCGCCACCGGGCTGGAGCCAGGCCAGGAACTCGACATTGCCGGCCGGGCCGGTGATCGGCGAGCGCACCAGGCCGCGCGGTGGCAGACCGAGTGCGGCGGCCGCGGCCAGCGTTGTGGTGAGCACTGCGCGATGCACCGCCGGGTCGCGCACCACCCCGCCCTTGCCCACCTGATCGGCGCCGGCCTCGAACTGCGGCTTGATCAGCGCCACCACCCAGCCGGTGGCGCTGAGGAGCTGGCGCACCGCGGGCAAGACCAGACGCAGCGAGATGAACGACACGTCGATCGTCGCGCAATCGGCGCGGACGCCGGCGGGCAGCGCTGCCAGGTGGCGGATGTTGGTCCGCTCCAGGACCGTCACGCGCGGGTCGGCGCGCAGCCGGTAGTCGAGGATGCCGTAGCCCACATCGACGGCATAGACGTGCGCTGCGCCCCGTTGCAGCAGCACGTCGGTAAAGCCCCCGGTGGAAGCGCCGACATCGAGCGCCACCAGCCCCGCGGGGCTGAGGCCGAAGGCATCGAGAGCATGGGCCAGCTTGTAGCCGCCACGGCTCGCGTAGGGCAGCGCCGCGGTCACCTCGAGCGAGGCGTGCTCGTCGACCATGGCGCCGGGCTTGGTGGCCGGCTGGCCGGCCACACGCACGTTGCCGGCCATCACCAGGGCCTGGGCCTTGCTGCGTGTCTCGGCGAGCCCGCGTGCCACCAGCAGATTGTCGAGGCGCATCCTGGCCATGGGTAGGTCAGCGTAGCTTCTCGCGGAGATAGGCTTCGAGTTCGGCTATGGGCACGCGGTCCTGGGCCATGCTGTCGCGGTCACGCACCGTCACGGTGCCGGTGAGCGCGGCATCCTTGCCCTCGCCGAGCGTGTCGAAGTCCACGGTGATGCAAAAGGGCGTACCGATCTCGTCCTGGCGCCGGTAGAGCTTGCCGATGGCGCCGGTGTCGTCATAGACGGTGCGCAGACCCAGCTCACCCTGGAGTTGCTTGCGGATCTGGCGGGCGGTCGCCACAATCTGCTCGTGGTTGCGCTTGAGCGGAAAGACGGCCACCTTCACCGGGGCGAGCTTCGGGCGCAGGCGCAGCACGGTGCGATAGTGCTCGTCGAGCACGGGCTGGGCCTGGCCGCGCAGCTTCTTGCTCAGGTCGATCGCATCGGCGCCGGGGAGGGCCAGCAGTGGCTCCAGTTCGGGCAGGCGCTCAGTGAGCGCGCCGGCGATGGCCTCGCCGCGGGCCAGGATGGCGTCGCGGTGTTCCGGGCGCAGCTTATCGCTGCGGCCCACCGATTTGAGGAAGGCCGCCAGGGCATCGGCCACGCTCTGCAGCTTCTCCGGCGGCGGCGCCTTGGTAAGCTCTTCGGCGTAGGCTTCACAGAGCACCGCGAGGGCGCAGCGGCCCACGCCGGCCGACGGCTCGATCACGTAGGGCACAACGTGGCGCCGGGTCTCCGGGTCGTAGTATTGCAGGCGGGCAGTACTATCCTCGTTCGGGTTGACCCGCGCGGTCAGGTTCAGGCTGGCCTGGTCCTTCGAATGCGAGCCGAGGTCATAGTCGGTGCGGTTGGCGATGCCTTCGATCTCCTGCACGCCGATGTTCGGATAGTCGTACATCAGGTCGTAGGTGCGCTTGGAGTAGTGGGCCAGTTCATCGGCGGGCACATCGTAGATCGTGATGCGCTCGCGGGGCACGCCGATGCCTGCCCACCAGGCGAGGCGGGCTTCGAGCCACTGCTGGTGCCAGGCCTCATCGCTGCCGGGCATCACGAAGTACTCGATCTCCATCTGCTCGAACTCACGCACCCGAAAGAGGAAGTTGCGCGGGTTGATCTCGTTGCGGAAGGCCTTGCCGACCTGGGCGATGCCGAAGGGCAGCTTACGGCTAGTGGTGGCCAGCACATTGGCGAAGTTGACGAAGATGCCCTGGGCGGTCTCGGGGCGCAGGTAGGCGAGCGCGCCGCTATCGGCCACGGGCCCGACCTGGGTCGAGAACATCATATTGAAGGGCCGCGGCTCGGTCAGGTCGCGCGAGCCACAGTTGGGGCAGACGCCGTCGATATGGTCGGCGCGCCAGCGGCTCTTGCAGCTGCGGCAGTCCACCAGCGGGTCGTTAAAGGTCTCCTCGTGGCCGGAGTACTTCCACACCAGGCGGTTCATCAGGATGGCCGCGTCGAGGCCCTCCATATCATCGCGCTCATAGACATTGGTGCGCCACCAGTCGTTGATGATATTGTTCTTGAGCTCCACGCCCAGCGGGCCATAGTCATAGGTGCCCTGCAGGCCCCCATAGATCTCGCTTCCGGGGAAGAAGAAACCGCGACGTTTACATAACGAAACGACCTGCTCCATCGCGACGGCGGGCATGGTTGTACTCCCTCGCTGGCCCAGGGCAACAAAAGACCCCAGGCGACGATCGATCGCCTGGGGACGCGTCGTCCCGACGCGCGGTTCCACCCCAGTTAGCGGCGCCGCTGGCGCGCGCTCACCTCATTAGCGGGATGCCTGCGTGGCATCCCCACCGGCTCCCCGACGCCCTTCCCCCGACCCGTGCCACCGGGCTCGCACCGGCCCCGGCTCGCTGTGCGCCGACTGTCGGGGTACTCCTCCGGATCACGGCCGTCTCATGCTACTGGAGAGTATAGCACACCTTGAACTGCTGCACATCAATCGGCCCAGTAGCTCACCAGGTTCCCCTGGGCATCGTAGAGCGCCCCCGGGTCTGACTGGCTGTTATTCCAGATGTTGTCGTTCGGCCCCGGGAAGGTGCGTGTTTCGCCCGGGGCGAGGGCGCCGCCGATGGGGTGTTCCTGCCCACCGCGGATGCTGCACATGCGCCAGCCACTCAGATCGACCGGCGCGGCGCTCACGTTACGCAGCGTGACAGTCTCGGTGCGTTTGTCCACGCCAACGATGCGCACCGGGGTTTCGGGCGCCACGCCTGGTCCGGGATCGACAGCGCACCCTGGGAAGCCTGTGCTTCCGCCAAGTGGCGGGGGTGGGGCCCCGGTCTGGCCGCCGCAGGTTGCCGGTGACCAGAGGCCGCGACCTGCAGCGCGGGCCTGTGCTTCAGCGGCCTTGAACTGGGCCTGGTAGCGGTAGGGCTGGGCATAGGTGTACTCGAAGGCATAGCCCTGGGCGATCAGTTCGTAGTTAGCCATGCGCCCATCGGGCAGCCAGAGGTAGCGCAGCAGCCGTCCATAGCGGTCACGGCTGTCCTGGCTCAGGTCCTCTTCGAGGAACACCGTCTGTCCGGCGAGCAGTTCAGCGGCCTTCGCTGATGCTTCGAGGGCAAAGCACTCCACCGGGCGGTCGGGGGCGACGCTCTCGGGCGTATCGATACCGATCAGGCGCACCCGCTCGCGGCGTCCAGCCAGCTCGACATCAACCGTATCGCCGTCGATGATCGCGATCACCTGCGCAGTTGGCAGCCCCTCGGGGCGCGCCAGGGCCGTGCCCATGCTGCGCCCCTGCAGCACCTCACGGCCCAGCAGGCCAAGCAACACCGTGTTGGGGCCGAGCTCGGGGTGCAGTTCGAAGCGGCGCCGCTCGAAGTACTGCACGGTATAGGTCTTGCCCTCCAGTTCGGCGTCGAAGACGCCGGTCAGCGGCATGCCGAAGCGCTCGAGGCCGCCATTAGCGCGCCAGTAGGCGGCGAAGGGGCCGCAGAGCTGGTAACCGGTTGCGGGGAAGGCGAGGCAGCCGGGACCGGCCGGCGTACCGGGGCCCGGCTGCCAGGGCGTGCCAAGCTGCTCAAGGCGCTCGGCGCCGAGGCGCCCGGCAGTGACCTGCCCGTCGGGCTGGATCTCCAGGCGGTCGCGTTCGAACCACTGGACCTGGAGCGAGCGCCCCTCGACGGTAGCCTGCATCGGGGCAGTGATCGGCAGGCCAAAGACCGGCAGCCCGCCGCCGCGCTCCCAGTAGGCGCGGATCGGGCCGCTGATGCAGAATCCGGTCTCGCTGAAGCACCGCTCGCCGACCTGGGCGCGGGCAGCAGGCGCGCCAAGCAGGATCATCGTCACGAGCAAGACAAGCGGCAGAATGGAACGCATTGCCAACTCCCGGTTTGTCGCATAGCTGTAGGGGTTCCCTGGTGGCGTGACACCCTGAAGATGATATGCGGGCGCGGCTGGTGCAGACGCAACGCTCCTGGTGCGAACGCAGCCTGCTGCGTCCGAACGTTCCTCAGGATTGGCGGGTCACGCCTCTGGTTTGCGCACACATCACGGCCGGCCCAGATTGTGAAGCCCATTTGAAGCTGGTACTACAACGAGGGTTTGCCTTGTACCGCATCAGTACGCCGAACACCGGGCCCCCTGAGCGGAGGCGTAGCCGGAGCGAAGGGTCTCGGTTTGGCATCACCGCCGGGATTCCTCGCGGAGGTTGCCCTGAGCCCTTCGGCGGAGTTCACCCTGAGCCCTTCGCTTCGCTCAGGGTAAACTCCGCGAAGGGCTTGGAATGACAACCTTCGTTGTAGTATATAGGCGGAGGTCCACCATCCGCTGAGCCGCGTGGCGCGGATCGGCTCTTAAACTCCCTATGGCGGAACGTCCACCTGCGCTTAACAACCGGTTAACCGGCGTGCCGTACCGTGTCTGTACCGTGCCGGGCCACGCTATCTGTCCGGGTGGCTCACCGCTCGGGGTACGCCTCGCTGGCCAGGATGACCGGGAAAGCTCGACGGACGCTGAGGACCGTGCATGCACCGGGAGTATGTTGCGTGGTGGAGTACATGCCTGCAGCGAAGGATGGAGCTGCTGGTGTTCGGCCACACCGGGGTCCGTGTGCTCGTCTTTCCGACCCGCAGCGGTCGTTTCTACGACTACGAGAATTGGGGCCTGGTCGCGTCGCTGCAGCCCGCGATCGCGCAGGGCTATCTCCAGCTCTACTGTGTTGATAGCATTGACCGCGAGAGCCTCTACGCCACCGATAGCCCGCCCTGGCAACGCATCGCGCGCCACCGGCAATACGAGGCCTACATCCTCAACGAGGTGGTGCCGTTCTCGCAGCAGCGGAACCCTGACTCACACCTGATTGCCCACGGCTGTAGTCTGGGGGCCTATCACGCCGCGGCGCTGGCCTTTCGCCATCCGCAGCGCTTCTGCAAGGTCGTGGCGTTGAGTGGGCGCTACGACCTGACGACTCCCGTCGGCAGCTACCGCGACCTCTTTGATGGTCATTACGATGAGCTGATCTACTTCCATATGCCCTGCCACTTCCTCCCCGAACTGACCGACCCGCTGCTCCTTGATGCGCTCCGGCGCCTCGAGATTATCCTGGCAGTTGGCGAATGCGACGTCTTCCTGCCCAACAACCGGCGGCTCAGCGAGATCCTCTGGAACAAGGGCATCTGGCACGCCCTGCACGTCTGGCCCGGTGAGGCCCACTGTGCCGCCGACTGGCGCCAGATGGTGCCGCATTATCTCTAGGTTTGCCGATGCCGCCCACGCTGCTCGTTGTTGCCAAACGGCCCGTCCCCGGGCAAACCAAAACGCGCCTCTGCCCGCCCCTCTCGTACGAGACGGCAGCGGCGCTGTACGCCTGCTTTCTTCGCGATACCCTCGCGCTGGTGCGCCAGGTGCCCGCCGTGCACCGCGAGATCGTCTATCTACCCGCCACGGCCGCCGACTACTTCCGTGCGCTCGCGCCCGATATGGCCCATAGCGTGCAGTGTGGGGCCGACCTCGGCGCGCGCCTCGACCACGCGCTCACTGCGGCGCTGGCAGCGGGCGCCGCGGCCGCGGTGGCGATCGGTAGCGACAGCCCGACACTGCCCGCGGCCTACGTGGCCCGGGCCTTCACGCTGCTCACCACCCACGATCTGGTCCTCGGCCCCAGCGATGACGGCGGCTACTACTTGATCGGCTTGCGCCACCCGCAACCCCGCCTGCTGCGCGAGGTCACAATGAGCACCCCCACGGTGCTGCACGACACGCTGGCCATCGCTGCCGAGCTAGGGCTGCAGGTAGCTCTGCTCCCACCCTGGTACGATGTCGACACCGTGGCTGAACTGGCGCGGCTGCGCGCCGAATTGAGCAGCGCACCGCCCGGCGTGGCCGTCCATACCCGCGCGTTCCTCGCGGCGCTGGATGCCCCCGCCGCTCCGGCTACACCCGGATGACTCGCTGCCCACCCGGCAGCCACCACGCCACACGCTGATGCAAAACGTGCGCCCCGTTCCTCACCACACCTGCCGGTGGCCGAACACCGTAGCCCCCTCGCTATCAGCCACGCTGATGCGGAACAGGGCCTGCCGCTGCTGGCCCTGCAGCTCGGCGTAGACCGTCACCTCCCACTCGCCGGCCATCTGGTAGACCGAACGGAGCTCGTACTGGCCCGGGCCGCTCGGGGTTGCGAGCGGCCTGGCGCCACTCAGGCAGAGCATGTCCATATCCAGGTCGAGGTAGACCTCGGCGCCGTCGAGCGGCCGGCCCAGCCGGTCGGTCAGCGTCACGCGGAAGCGTTGGGGCTGGTTGACGCGCGGGTCGCGCTGCGTGTCGAGGGTGATCGTAACGCCATCCACCGTCTGCTGGGCCCGCACCTGGTCATGGGCAAGCGCCGGCAGGCCGTTGCCACAGGCGCTCAGGACGAGCGCCAGGAGCGCGGCGAGCGGGATCGCCGACCAGCGTAGGAAGTGCATCCGGCCCGCGGCCACTACCGCTGCTCCAGCAACTCGCGGACACCGGCGGCGATCACCTCCGGGCTCGTGCCGAAGCCGTAGATGATCCGCAGCCGCCCCTCAGCATCGATCAGGTAGGTGGCCGAGCTGTGGTCCACCAGGTAGGCGGCACTGGTGCCCTCGGGGGTGTTCTTCTTGTAGTACAGCCCGTACTCCTTGCCGATCTGGCGCAGGACCGCCTCATCGCCCTGCATCCCGATGAAACTGGGGTCGAAATTGCTCAAGTGGCGCGCCAGCACCTCGGGCGTATCGCGCTCCGGGTCAACACTGACAAACAGCACCTGCAGTTGATCGCCCGCAGCGCCGAGCGCGCTCTTGGCCCGCTTCAACTCCGAAAGAGTGAGCGGGCATACATCTGGGCAGAAGGTGTAACCGAAGAAGAGCGCAACCGGCTTGCCGCGCAGCTCGCTCAGGCTCAGCGGGCGCCCCAGGCTGCTCGGCAACGTGAAGTCGCTCAGTGGCAGCGGCGGGTCGATCCGCGTCCCCTGCTCCAGAGCCGGGGCGGGCGTGGTGCTGGTTGCCGACTGCGTGCACCCGCCCAGCAGTGCCAGACCGATCGTCAGGGCAAGCAGCGCAAGATAGCGAATCATAAGCTACTCTGGCTCCTCAAAACTGTCCGGTTCTGCATAAGTGGTCTGTGGAGGCGTAGAGCTGTGGCGGTGAACACCGAATTGTCAAACGGCTTTGAACCATGCCTCACTGATGGGTCCGGCACGTCATTTGTCATGCTGAGCGAAGCGAAGCATCTCGGCCGAGACCCTTCGCTTCGCTCAGGGTGACACGGAAGTAACCGGATGAACCACTGAGGCCGCTGCACCAGCGCTACGGCATGCGCACCGGGGCGTCGATGCTGATCGTGCCGGCTCGCTCGAAGGTGAGGTTCAGGCGCACCGTCTCGCCCGCGACCAGGTCGCGCTTCAGGCCGATCAGCATCACGTGCAGCCCGCCTGGCTTCAGTTCGACCTGGCCGCTGGCCGGGACGTTGATGCCGCCGGCAACCGGCGCCATCTGCATCACGTTGTCAACCATCTTGCTCTCGTGCAACTCGACCGTCTCGGCAACGTCGGTGCTGGCCGAGACGAGGCGGTCGGCGGTGCCGCCACGATTGACCAGGACCATATAGGCCGCGCTGGTGCCGCCTGAGGACATCATACCACCGTGGCCCATCATCGGGGTGGCCTCGGCCATACCTCCCTGAGTATTCATCCCGGTCGTCGCGGCGGCGCGCACCCAGGGATCATTCACGGTCACCTGCGGCGCGCTGGCGCCACAGCCAGCGAGCACCGCTGCGCAGAGCAGTGTCAAAAGGGTAACCAGGCGCATAACGAGCGCTCCTTTCTGTATCAGATGACGGATCGTCTCCCGCTTCACGCATACCCGTGACGAGTGATGCGTGACGAGCGACGAGCCGCATGGTCCGCACCACGGTGCGGATATGGGCCAGTTCATACGTTGATGGTAGACGGCGAATGGCTCACGGCGCCCACGGGTGGGCGTCGGCGCGAGGGTAAGCTCAGGCCTGGGTTGGGCGCGGGGGTGGGGTGGGCGGTGGGAGGGTGACGGGGCGGCGTCGCTGCACCGGGTGGGGCGCCAGCAGGGCCACCAGCAGGCTGGCCACCGTCAGCAGGGTGACAGTGCATTGCAGCAGTTCGTAGCTGGCCCGTGGCGTGGGCCCGGGCGGTGCGTCGGGGGTGGCGGCAGCGGCCAGTGTGCCGTGCTCGCCACAGAGGAAGAAGGCGAGCGCCGGGCGCTCGGCGAGCATGCGCTGCACTGCGCAGTGGATCACACAGCTGAGTGGGCTGAGCAGCCCCAACTCCAGGGCGATCAGTAACGCCACCGCGTGAGGCCACCAGCGCGTTGCGACACGCCGGAGCCGCAGCCCCACCAGCGCCGCCTGGCGCCAATTGTGTGTGGTGTCGCTCACAAGGTAGACTATAGCAGATCCCGCCCCGGCGCTCAAGTTGGGCACCTGGCCGACCAGGACTCGTGCAGCACACGTGGGGCTTAGCCGCCCACTACCCCACTGCCGGAGGCGGACTTTTCACAAGCCCGGCCTGTCCCCCAGGGCTGAAGCAGATTGTCTAGGGCGCGCCCCAACCCCCGGGTTGTTTTGGTGGTGTTG
>DAOUBZ010000495.1:0-1603 GCA_034432515.1 Chloroflexaceae bacterium
CCGCCCCCGCACCCGCCCCGGCCCGGCCAGCCCCCGCCCCAGCCTCCGCCGGCAAGAACATCGTGGTTGACCTGAGCGACCAGTGGCTCTATGCCTTCGAGGGTGAGCAGATGGTCTTCGACGCGCCGGTCTCCACCGGGCGCGACGGCTTCAATACGCCCGTTGGCCGCTTCGCGATCTACGCCAAGGTGCGCTCGCAGACCATGGACGGCTGCGCTGGCAATGAGTGCTGGAGCGTGCCCGATGTGCCCCACGCGATGTATATCGTCGGTGGCGTAGCACTGCACGGGACCTACTGGCACAACCAGTTCGGCACCGGCGTGCGCCGGAGCCACGGCTGCATCAACCTGCCTCTCAACTCGGCCGCCTGGCTCTATGGCTGGGCCCCCCTCGGCACGCCCGTCAATGTGCGCTGGTAGGGTGCAGCGCCGCTGCGCCCCGCTGCGTTCTCCCCCACCCGGATCTGGTATCATGGCCGGGTTACGGTACTCCGCACCGTGCCGTTTGCCTGAGCCAGGGGAGCCCCATGCACACCAGCTTCGCCACCACCACGCGCGGCCTGCGCCGCGATAGCCCGCCGATGCGCCTCTTCGAAAAGGCCAAGCGCCTCGGCATCTGGAACCCGAGCACGATCGACCTCACCCGCGATATCGCCGACTGGCAGCGTTTCTCGGCGCAGGAACGCGACCTCATCCTGCGGCTGACCGCCCTCTTCCAGGCCGGTGAAGAGGCCGTGACGCTCGACCTGCTGCCGCTGGTGCAGGCCGTGGCCCGCGAGGGCCGCGTCGAAGAAGAGCTCTTCCTCACGACCTTCCTCTTCGAGGAGGCCAAGCATACCGACTTCTTCGCCCGCTTTCTCGACGAAGTCGCCCGCAGTGACCACGACCTCAGCCGCTACCACACCCCGAGCTACCGCGCGCTGATCTACGAGGCCCTACCCGCAGCGATGGGCCGCCTCAGCAGCGACTCGTCGGCCGCGGCGCAGGCCGAGGCTGCCCTCACCTACAATATGATCGTCGAGGGAGTGCTCGCCGAGACCGGCTACCACGCCTACGTTACCATGCTCGAGGCCAATGACCTCATGCCCGGCACCCGCGAGGGCATCAGGCTGCTCAAGCAGGACGAGTCGCGCCACATCGCCTACGGCGTCTACCTGCTCTCGCGGCTGATTGCCGCCGACGACACCCTCTGGACGCCCGTGGAGGCGCGCATGGGCGAACTGCTGCTCCACGCGATGGGCGTGATCGACGAGGCCTTCAGTTGCTACGAGGTGATGCCCTTTGGCCTGGAGATGGACACTTTCTCGACCTACGCCCTGGCCCAGTTCCAGAAGCGCCTCGACCGGCTGGAGAGCGCCCGCGGCAAGAGTCTCGAGGAGATCGAGCGCGTGACCGCCCGGGTGATCGGCGAGGACGACGGGTAACCCTACGAGCCGCAGCATCTGCCTGGCACCTGCTGCGGCCCAAGCGGGCAGTGAGCGCCTGCCCGAAACACGGCACCCTGAGTAGCGCGCTGCTCAGGGTGCCGTGTTTCGGCATCCAGAGGGTTTCGGCCAGTCACAAAGCGCTACGGCTCGCGCTCCAGCAGGTCGCGCAGGGTCTCT
>DAOUBZ010000496.1:0-9645 GCA_034432515.1 Chloroflexaceae bacterium
CGTAGCCGCCAACACCACCGAGAACACAACTAGGCGGACAGCGTAGCGGCCCCCACCCCACCGCCAGGGCTAGCGCAACGCAGGACTTATGGTAGAATTGAACTGTAACCTTTTGCTGGGGTATAACGTCTAACAGATTGGCGCTGGTGGGCTCGAAGGCGATCGACGGTGATCGCAAGCGCTCTCGGCGGGAGAGTCTCTGTGCGCCGTCATCACGCTTGACTTTCGGACAGAGGGAGGTTTTCCGAGGTATGGATCACAGTGTCGTCGCCGATCTGCTCGCCCACCCGCGCGTGACCGAGACCCGCCAGCACCTGCACCACAGCGTCCCCAAGCATGACCACCTGATGCGTGTTGCCCGCTACTCGTATCTGCTCGCCCCATGGATGGGCGCCAACCGGCGGATTGCCGTTCGCGCTGCGGTACTGCACGACCTGGACTCGCGGCTTGGCACCCTCACCACCCATGGCGCGATCGCCGCGCGGGTAGCAGCCGAGATGGGCGAGCCGCAGGAAGTCTCCGAGGCGATTGTCAGCCACATGTACCCGTTCGGCCCGCGCCCGACCACGCGTGAAGGCTGGGTGCTGGTGGTCGCCGATAAGATGGCCTCGCTCAGCGACCTCTCATCGTTCGTGGGCGGGCTGCTCACCGGGCGCAGCCTGCGCGTGCGCAAGCAACTGTGTGCCAGCGACCCCTTCTACTCCAGCCGGGTCGCGCGGCGCCGGCGCCGTCTGCTGATCGGCCGGCTCTGGCGCAGCCGTGGCCGTGAGGGCCTGACCGCGTCGTAGGGTCGCTGCATTGGCGCAGCCAATCCTTCGGCCCTACGAGGGGGGTGGGGTGGACCGGTCAGCGGTGCTGACCGCCTCAGAAGGGGCTGGCTCTGCGGTGGGCTCCGGCACAGGCTCGATGGGTGGACTGATGCCGGCCTTGCGCAGGCGCGGCGGCAGTTCGCCGGGAGGGCGTGGCGGGTCGCTCAGCCGCCCATAGACGTAGAGGAACACATCCCGTGAGACGGCGCCCATCGGGGCGGAGAGGATGGCGCCGAGCACACCGAAGACCTGGGCGCAGACCACGAGCAGCACCATCAGGACAGCCGGGTGCAGGCCGACGCTGTCGCCGACGATGCGCGGCACCAGGAAGTTGTTCTCGAGTTGCTGGATGGCCACATAGAGCAGCACCACGGCCAGGCCCGTGGTCGGCGAGTCGATAAAACCGAGCACGATGGCCGGGATAGAGCCGATGATCGGGCCAATGACCGGGATGAGCTCGGTGATCCCGGCGATCACCGCCAGGATCAGCACATAAGGCACCTCCATCCCCAGCAGGTTGAGCAGTCCCAGGCCGATCCCCGCCGCTGAGCCCACCACCAGGCCGAGCAACAACTGGCCGCGCAGGTAGCCGCTGAAGTCGGAGTCGATGATCGTTATCACCGACCAGAAGTCGGTGCGCAGTTGCTCGGGCAGGGCGCGGTTGAGTCGCTCGCGGCCCGCCCGCTGGTCCATCAGCACGTAGAACAGCCAGAAGGGCACCAGAAAGAAGCCCAGCAGGAAAGCCACCGTGCTGGCCACCGAGAGCATACTGCTCAGCAGAAACGTTCCCAGATTGCGCAGATAGGATAGCAGGTTGGTGCGGATGGTATTCAGGGCCGAGGCAACCACCTCGGCGATCGTTTTCTGCACCTCGGTCTGGATGTTCGGCGGAAGGTTGGCGAGCAGCTGCTGGTACTCGGCAATGAGCATATCGACCCAGCGCTCGATCATCGGAATGTCGGGCAGGGCGCGCACCAGCTGGCCGAACTGCTCGACGAGCGGTGGGACCAGGAAGGCGAAGAAGGTAATCACAATTGCGAGGACCAGAGCGTAGACGATCAGGATGGCGGCCCAGCGAGGCACACGGCCCTCAAGCCGGTTGACCACAGGCAGGAACAGGTAGGCGAGGATCGCGCCGATAATAAACGGGGTCAGGGCCGAGCGGGCCTGCCAGAGCAGCCAGCCGACCCCGTAGAGTGCGCCGAGCACCAGCAGCCAGCGCGCGATGCGTCGGAGCGAGAGGCCGCTGAAGAACGCCGTCATAGATGGTTACCGATCCTCGCGCCCGCTCAACGCACTGACGGTTAGCACCACGGCGATCGAATCGCCGATGTTCGTCCAGCTGTGAGCCACGTCGTCGCGGTAGAACAGCGTATCGCCGCTCGCCAGTTCATACTCCTCATCGCCCAGCAGAAAGCGCAGCCGGCCCTCGAGCACCAGCACCATCTGGCTGCCCCGGTTGGAGAAGCCCTGCTGGCCACTGCCTGGCCGCGCCTCGATCCAGCGGGCCTCCATATCGCTGTTGGGCGGCAGCAGCGCATAGACCTGCACGGGCGTGTCGTCGAGGCTCAGACGCACCCGGTCGGTGGGTGTGACTACCTGGCCCACCTGCTGGTTATCCTCGCCCTCAAAGAAGTGGGTCATCTGCACGCTGAAGAACTGGGCCAGCTTGCGCAGGTTCGCCACCGAGATATTGACTTTGTCGCGCTCCAGGCGACTGAGAAACGAAGGTGTCAGACCGGAACCCTCAGACACCTCCTGGAGTGTCAGACCGCGCTCCTGCCGGAGCCGCCCGATCTTCTGGCCGAGCGACATAACGTCACCGCCTTCCGCATGCACCGGAGTCAAGCGTGAAGAGGGGGGCGATGCCCCCTTGTATTGTTGCAGATACAGCTTATTTTATTATACGGCACGAGGATCAGCCCTGTCAAGGCTATGCACAGTTCGCCGGGGGCGGATTTTGAGCATTTCTAAGGCATCCAGAAGGTTGTGAGCTGGATTGTTGCACAGGGGTAGGACAGTGGTCTAGGATTTATAGGCAACAGGCGCGTTCCGTGTGTAGCAGGTGGCCGTGGGTGGCTGGCCGGTCGTGCTATACTGGGGTCATCGCAGACAAGGAGTTTCATGATGCAGACCCGTCTGGATCGACTGCGGGCGATCATGGCCGGGCGCGCGTTGCCCGCGCTGCTGGTGAGCGCCCCGGCCAACCGTCGCTACCTGAGCGGTTTCACCGGCAGCAGCGGCGCGCTGCTGATCACGACCGAGCTCGCCCTGCTGATCACGGATAGCCGTTACACGCTCCAGGCTGCCCGTGAGGCGCCCGACTTCGCTGTGCACGAATTGATCAACCCCGGGCGGCCGCTGCCCGCGGTGCTCAAGGCCGTCGCGGCCGAACATGGCCTGACCCGGATCGGCTTTGAGGCGGCGTTTGTCACCGTCGCCGAGCATCGGGCACTGGCCGATGCGCTCGCGGGCGTCACCGAGCTTATGCCCGTCGAGGGGTTGGTCGAACAGCTCCGTGTGGTGAAGGAGGCTGATGAGTTGGCCATCCTGCGCCGGGCGATCGCCATCACCGATGCGGCCTTTGCGGCGACGCTGCCGCGCCTGCGCCCGGAGATGAGCGAGCGCGAGGCGGCCTGGATGCTTGAAGTCGCGCTGCGTCTCGGCGGGGCCGAGGCGCTCTCCTTCCCGATCATTGTTGCCGCCGGGCCCAATGGCGCCCTGCCCCACGCCACGCCCGGCGATGAGCCCCTCGGCAGTGGCCGGCCGATCGTGATCGATATGGGCGCCCGCGTCGCGGGCTATCACGCCGACCTGACCCGCACCGTTGTGCTCGGCGAAGCTGACGAACGCTTCTGGCAGATCTATGACATCGTGCTGGAGGCGCAGCGGCGGGCCATCGCCGGCATGCGGCCGGGCATCCATACCCACGTGGTGGATGCCCTGGCGCGTGACTATATTGGTTCCCGGGGCTATGGCGAGCAGTTCGGCCACGGGCTGGGCCATGGGGTGGGCCTTGATGTACACGAGGGGCCAGGCCTGCGCCGGGCACTCCCCGATGCCACACCCGTGGAACTGCAGCCAGGGATGGTGACCAGCGTCGAGCCGGGGATCTACCTCGCGGACTGGGGCGGCGTGCGCATCGAGGACCTGGTCCTGGTGACCAATGAGGGCGCAACCGTGCTCTCGCAGGCGCCGAAGCTACGCTCGTAGCAGGGGCTGGGGGCAGCGACCAGTGAACACACAGGGGCGCGGACCGCAGGTCCGCGCCCCTGTGTGCTCGTGTGACGCTTGTGTGAACCTACTCCTTCGGACGGATGACCAGCACCGGGACAGGCGCGGCCTGCACTACCTTCTGGGTAACGCTCCCGAAGACCCAGCGGCTGATCCCGCTGCGGCCGTGGGTAGCGATCGCGATCAGATCGGCGTGCTGGCTCTCGGCGTAATCGAGGATGGCCTCGGCGGCGGGCATAGCGCTGATCTCGATGTTGACCGTGTAGCCCTCGCTGCGAAACTGCGCGGCAATGCGCTCGAGGTAGCTGCGGGCCTCACCCTCCAGCGTCTCGAGTTCCTCGGCCGCGGTTGCGGCGAGCATCCCGCTATAGTCGACGCTGGACGTGAAGATGGGCGGCACCGCGCGGAGCAGCGTGATCTTGGTTGTGCCCTCGTTGGCCGCCAGGGCGCGCACGTGGGGCAGCACCTGCTCGGCAAGGGCCGAGCCGTCCAGGGGAACGAGAATGTGGCGATACATAGGCACCTCCCCGCTTTACGGTCGGGCGTCAGTGCCGGTGGCGCGCGCCTAGTCGCGCGCGACCGAGCGCGGACCCATCGTGACGGTGCCGACCTCGGTTTCCGATTCGACCATCCAGCGCAGCAGATCCGAGACGGTCAGCACTCCGACCACCTGTTTGCCCAGCACGACTGGCACGCCGTGAATGTGCTGCTCGATCATAAGCTGTGCGGCCTCGCGCAGACAGGTCGCCGGGGTAACCGTGAGCACCGGCCGGCGCATAAAGGCCCGTATCGGCAGATCCTTCACCTGCTGGCCCGGCCGGTACTCGGCCAGATCGCCCTCGGGCGAGTCCGAGATCCGGTTGATATCGCCCTCGGTGACGATGCCGATCAACTCGTCCTGCTCATTCACTACCGGCAGGCGGCGGATGTTCTGCTCGGCCAGCAACTGGCGAGCAACCGGCAGGGTCATCGTGTCGCGGGCCACGATCGGCGGGGCGCTCATCCAGACGCGTACGCTGTCCATACGGGTATCTCCCTCCGTGGCGGGTCGGCAGGCTCAGGCCGTCCAGCGGACGCCGCTCTGGAGCACTTCGACCAGGTTGCCCTCACGGTCCAACAGCAGGCGCAACGAGTTGCGGAGCTCGCAGTTGAGCACCGGACAGGGCGTGATCAGCTCGACACCATACGGGCAGTCGCCGTCACGGCGACACGCACCGACGTACACGGCGTAGCGCGGCGCCCCTGGCGGGCCATCGAGCATGCGCAGGTGAATGGGCTCGTCCCGCAGGTCCGGGTCGAGCAGATTGAGGTGCTCGCGCGCCACCCTGAGCATCGGGTGCGGAGGTCGTTTCGGACGAGCCATAGCAAACCCTTTCGGCCAGACTACTGTTGCTCGGCTGAGCTTGTGAAACCATGCTCAGAATATCAAAGGCCGCGCACAGTTCGTGAAAACGGATCGCAACAGTCTGTTAAGATATCTGCGCCGGGCATGGTCCTGAGACTCAGCCGGGTCGCTCTTGGGGTCGTGGCTGTATCTCGAATGTCACGCTGAGCGGAGCGAAGCGTCCCGGCCGGGATTCCTCGCTGTGCTCGGAATGATCATTCGCGGTTGAGCCACTACCCTCCTGGGCGATCAGTGGTGGTGAAGCGTTCTGTAGCACAGAGGGAGCACGTGATGTTGAAGGAGTTTCGCGATTTCCTGCTGCGGGGCAATGTGGTCGACCTGGCGGTGGCGGTGGTGATCGGCGCCGCGTTCAGCAATGTCGTCGATGGGTTCATCGCCGCGTTCGTCGATCCGCTGATCGCGCTGATCCTCGGCGGTGCCGGCGAGGATCTCGCTGCGATCGTCTTTGGCGGCTTCCCGGTCGGGATCTTCCTTTCGGCCCTGGTGACGTTCGTGCTCAAGGCGGCGGTGGTCTACTTTTTCATCGTCCGTCCCTTCGCGAGCCTGGCTGCCCAGTATGCGCCCAAGCCGGCGACGCCCGATGACGTAAAGCTGCTCGGCGAGATCCGTGATCTGCAGCAGCAGCAGTTGGCCGCCCTGCGTGGCCAGGGATCTGGCGACGCCCCGCGCCGTTGAACGACGGGGTGAGGCGGTGAGGCGAGGAGGCGAGGAGGCGAGGAGGCGAGGAGGCGAGGGCACGACGGGGTGACGGGGTGACGGAGGGGCCGCGTCGCCTCCTCGCCCCCCGCCTCGTGGCCTACAACCGGCCCTGGGCCTTCAGTCGCAGATAGGTGTTGACCACGCCGGCGCTGAGCCGGTCGGCGGGTACGTCGAGGGTGAGGACGCCCGCCCGGTGGAGGCGGTCGAGCAGCGCCCGGCGCTCATCGAGCAGCGTTTCGGCTACCGCACGCCGGTAGAGCGCCGCGGCGTCGTGGGCCGGCTGCCCGGCTGCGCCGCTCAGGAAGGGGTCGCTGAGTGTGACGCAGAGCGGCAGGTGGTGGCGCGCGAGCCGCGCCAGGTGGACCACGAGCGGCTCTGCGGCCTCGGGAGTGGCCAGGTCGGTGAAGAGCACGATCAGCGCGCGCCGGCGCTGGCGCCGCGCCAGGTAGCTCAGGGCCGCGCCGTGGTCGGCCTCTACCGGCTCCGGCTGCAGGTTGTAGAGTGTGTCCAGTAGGCGCTGGAACTGGGGCTTGCCGCGCCGTGGGGCGACATAGGCCCGCACTTCGTCTGCGAAGGCCAGTAGGCCCACCTGGTCGCCCCGGAGCGTTGCCACATAGCTGAGCAGCAGCGCGGTGTTGACCGCGTAGTCGAGACGCATCAGTTCGCCGACGGGCGGGGCCATCAGCCGTCCACAGTCGATCGCGCAGACCACTTGCTGGCTGCGCTCGACCTCGAAGTCTGCCGCGATCGGCCGGGCGCGCCGCGCTGTGGCTTTCCAGTTGATGCGCCGGAACTCGTCATCAGGCGTGTAGTCGCGTAGTCGCTCGAAATCGCCGCCCGGTCCCCGCGTTCGCGTCGGACGTAGCCCCAACTCGTGCAGCAAACCCTTGCGCGCCAGCAGGTCGTACTTGCGCAGTTCGAGCACGTTCGGGTACACCTGCACGCTGGCTGCCGCCGGGTAGCGGGCCTGGCGGACGATTGCGCCCAGCGGCCCCCGGTAGCGCAGCACCACGTCGCCAAAGTGGTAGTCGCCCCGGCGCAGCGGGCGCACGTGATAGCGCGCCTCGTAGATGTCATTGGCCGGAATGGTGCCGTTGAGGAAGCGCGTGTCAGCCGGGAATTCGTGGGGATACTCATCGCGCAGGGTGAAGGCGAGCGGACGCGGGCTCGCATTGGCCAGGATCAGCGTCACCAGGTTATTGGCACCGAGCGAGAGCCGCGCGTCATGCACCCGTTCCACCGCGATCTGCGCCGGGCGAGCAGCCAGCAGCGCGTCGCTGAGCGCCAGGGCGGCGACCGCCGCCAGGTAGACGATGGCCAGCCAGATCAGCCCCGGCGTGAAGGCTGCCAGCGCGATCAGCGGGGCGGCGAGCAGCAGCAGGACGAGCAGGCGGCGTGTCGGTAGCATCGGCGCTATTGTACCGCAGCACCGACTTGAAACCGCGGGCGTAACGTGCAATAATGCCTGAACGCGTTCGGCAGCGAAAGGAGGTCTGCGATGGCCCGACCTGAGCCTGGCCCCGATGCTGTTCCGCATGGAGGCGTGCTGCTCCCGCGCGACGCCGCGTTGCCGCCGGTCCCGCTTGAACGGACCGAGCTTGCGATGGCAGTGGCCGGCCCGCTGGCCGAGACGACGCTGAGCCAGCGCTTCCGCAACGCGCACCACGCGCCGATCGACGCGCTCTACGTCTTTCCGCTGCCCAGCGAGGCGGCGGTGAGCGCGCTCGAAGTGCGCGTTGGCCCACGACGCATCCACGGCGAGGTGCGCTCCCGCGCCGAGGCCGAGCGGCTCTTCCACGAGGCCGCCGAGCGAGGCTACGACGCCGCCCTGCTGGCCCAGTCGCGCCCGAATGTGCTGAGCGTCGAACTGGCTAACCTGCAGCCTGGCGAGACGGTCGAGGTCCGGCTGGCATACTTTGAGCATGTGCCCTACGACGACGGCTGGTTCCGCCTGGTCATCCCCACGGTGGTCCTGCCACGCTATTTCCCGCCCGACAGCATCGCCACGCCGAGCGAGGGCGCGGTGCCGCTGCTGCCCGAGGGTGTGGCCGGCCATACCCTTGGGGTGCAGGTCAGCCTCGATCTGGGCCGCCTGGCCGAACTGGAGACGCCGGGTGATCTGTTTGACATAACAGAAGAGCGTGGTCGCTACACGGCCGTGCTGCGCGACCCGGTAGCGGTGCCCGATCGCGACCTGGTGCTGCGCTACCGGCCTGCCGGGGCGGGCTACGCCGCGGCGGCCTTTGTGTTCCGTGAGGCCGGCCATCCCGGGGCCATGCTGCTCACGCTAACCCCACGGGCAGTGCCGCCGCCCGAGGAGGTGTTGCCGCGCGAGTTGCTCTTCGTTTTCGACCGCAGCGGCTCAATGGGCGGCGAGAGCATCGCCCAGGCCCGCAACGCCCTGCGCGCCTGTCTGCGCGCGCTCAACCCCGGCGACAGCTTCAACATCTTCCCCTTCGACAACATCGTCGAGCGCCTGGCCCCGGCGCCGCTGCCGTTCACCCAGGCCAGCGTTGATGCGGCCGACCGCTTCATCGCCGGCATCGAGGCGCGCGGTGGCACCGAGATCGTCGCCGCGCTCGCCGAGGCGCTGGCTCAGCCGCGCGACGCGGAGCGGCTGCGGGTGGTTGTCTTTCTCACCGACGGGGCGGTGGGCAACGAGGCGACCGTGCTGCACGAACTGGCCGCCCGGCTCAATGAGGCGCG
Source organism: Chloroflexaceae bacterium (assembly GCA_034432515.1). Classification (GTDB taxonomy): domain Bacteria; phylum Chloroflexota; class Chloroflexia; order Chloroflexales; family Chloroflexaceae; genus JACAEO01. The sequence goes on from DAOUBZ010000496.1 coordinate 8,854, forward strand.
GGTCTTTGCCTTCGGGGTGGGCTCGGCGGTGAACCGTTTCCTGCTCGACAAGCTTGCTGCGGTGGGCCGTGGCGTTGCCGAGTACATCCTCCCCGGCGAGCCGATCGCGCCGGCCGTGGAGCGCTTCCAGCGACGGGCGGCCCTGCCGCTGCTGCGCGATCTGCGCATCGAGTGGGGTGGTGCCCACGTGCGCGATGTGCTGCCCGACCCGCTCCCCGATCTCTACGCCGGCCAGCCGCTCACCGTGCTGGCCCGCTTCCACGCTCCGCGCGAGGAGCGGGCCCTGGTGACGATCAAGGGCCGCACCGTACGCGGCAGCTTCGCCGAGAGCCTGGTGGTTGATCTGCCCGTCGCCACGCCCGACCGCAGGGGCGTCTGGGCCGCCCTGCCGAAGCTCTGGGCCCGGGCGCGCATCGCCGAGTTGGAGGATGCGGCGCGCCTGGAGCACCGCCAGGCCCCGGTAGTTGCGGACGAGGCCCTGGCGCTCGCCCTGGAGCATGGCCTGCTCAGCGCACAGACAGCGTTCGTCGCGGTGGAGGAGCCGCCCGAGGCTGCCGAGCGCCAGCGCGCGGTGGCGCGGGTGGTGGTGCCAGTGCACCTGCCTGCAGGCACGCGCCGTGAAGGCTTCGAGGGCGCGCCGCCGCCAACCCTGCTCGGTGGGGCGCTCTACGCCGCCGCGATGCCCGCTATGACGTTGCAGACACGGGCGGTGGCGGGCCACGTCCGCCAGGCGTTCCAGGCCGGCGCCATGGACGCCGCGCTCACAGCGCAGGCCCGGGTGTCGCCCGCGGC
>DAOUBZ010000497.1:0-5790 GCA_034432515.1 Chloroflexaceae bacterium
AAGGTTGGCCTTCTGCCGCATCACTACGCCGTACACCTGTCACCCTGAGCGGAGGCGTAGCCGAAGCGAAGGGTCTCGGTATGGCATCACAGCTGGGATTCCTCGCTTCGCTCGGAATGACAACCCTCGTTGTAGTACTAGCTCCCGATCCCGGCGGTCGCCAGCATGATCAGCGTGAAATTGTAGGTCCCATGAACGATCGCCGCAGTGGTGGTGTTGGCCCGGTTGCGCACGATGCCGCAGACCACGCCGACCACGAAGACGATCAACAGCGCGTCCCAGTTGTACTGCAGGGCGTGCAGGCTCATAAAGAAGAGGTTCGAGAGCAGTAGACCAAGCCGCGGTTGCAGGACGCCGCGCACGGCCAGTTCCTCGCCGAGGCCCGCGGTGACGCCGATCACCACCGCGCCGATCGGGCTGAAGGCGAAGCCGAGCAACTCGCCGAAGGCCTCCTCGTCGGTCAGTGGCCAGCCCAGCACGCCCCAGAGCCAGTCGATCCCCATCCCCAGCAGTTGCACCGCGCCCGCGAGCAGCACGGCCAGGCCCAGCCCGACGAGCACCTGCCGCACGGTGGGCCGTACCAGGCCGAGCCGCTGCAGCGCCGCGCCCAGGTTGCGGGTGATGCCGAAGCCCACCGCGAGGATAGCCGCCGGAATGGTCCAGACCAGCCCGTAGAGTTGATCACGCAGCAGCCCGGCGCTATCGCGGCCATTCGCATCGCCGGCCAGCGTATCGATCAGCGCGAGCAATGGGGGCGCGCCGAGCACCAGCAGCGGCACGCTGCAGATCAGGCCAATCATCACCACCGCCACCAGGGCGATGGTGTGCACGAATGAGTCCGGATCGATCGGCAGGTAGCGGGCCAGGCCACGCCGCACCGGGGGCAGCAATGGCAGCGCGCCGATGACCACGCTGGCGACGATGCCGACCATAATCAGGCCGATGCGTAGCAGATCGCCCGGCGTAAGCTGAGGTGGATTGGCCGGGTCGTTGAGCGGACCCCCGACGAGCGCGCCAATGCCGAGGCCAAGCGCGGCCAGGCTGGCGCCACCGACCAGCAGCGTCAGCCAGAGCCCGCTGGCGATCCAGGCCCAGTTCGGGCGCTCACCACCCAGGTAGGCCAGCACGGCCAGCACCGCGAAGGGCAGCGCGTTCACACTGGCGGCCATCAACTGGCCGAGCTCGCCGCCAACAACATTGCCGGCGGCGAAGAGCAGCAGAAAGATCGCCGTGCCGACAGCAAAGGGGCGGAGATCCACGCGTCGCCGGGACGCCTCAATGACAACGGGGGTAGGGTCGGACATCGGATGCTCCTGCTTGCCAGGGGGGCCGGCAGCCGCGCTGCGTGGCGGCTGCCCGCGCTCCTTCGACGTTGCCCCCATCGTACCACGGCCCGGCCAGGGGGATCCGCCGCGAATCCCACATTTCTTTGCAGAGAGTGTTGACAGGGCACGCAAAGCACCGTATACTGTTGTTGTGCAAAGCGTGGACAAACCTGTGCAAGAAGGTGTGCGGATGCACAGGTTGCAAGGGCAACAAGCCCAGAGAGGAAACGGTCCCATGATCAAGGTCACCCGGCGCGCCTACCTGGAGGGCTCCACGCCCGCGGAGATCTTCGCCGCCCTCTCCGATCCTCAGGGCGTTGCCCAGATCCTGCCGCGCGTCCAGAAAGTTGATATGCTCAATCGCGATGACGCTGCCCGCAAGGCGCGCCTCGTTACCCATATGAGCCTTGGCGGTGTCTTTGGCACCATCCGCTGTGAGGGCGAGCTTACCTGGGTCGACGATCGCGAGATCCTGTTCAAGGTGCGCACCCCCGTGCCGGTCGAGACGCACTGGCTGTTGACCCAGGCGGTGGGTGGCACCGAGCTGCAGGCGACGATGGATCTCAACCTCGCCCCGATGCTCGGCCCGATGGCGGCCTTCGTCCCGGTGCAGCAGGTCAGCGATATGCTGGCCACCGAGCTGGAGAAGGCGCTCAAGGCAATCAGCACGCGTATGAGCGAGGCCCCTGCGGTGCGGGAGCGCGCCGTCGCCGCCTGATCGTTAGCGGGTCCAAAGGCAGACGGGGCATCGCACTGGCGATGCCCCGCTTGTTTTGGGTTACACCCCAGGGCGTTGCACGGCGGCAGGCGCGGCGGTACAATGGCGCTATGGCCACTCCGTTCTTGAATCTCTATCGCCACGGCTTCGCGCGCGTGGCGGTTGCCGTGCCCGCGGTGCGAGTGGCCGACCCGGCCTACAACGCCGAGCAGACCATCGCCCTTGCCCGGCAGGCCCACCAGGCCGGCGCCGCGGTGGTCCTCTTCCCCGAACTCGGCCTCTCAGCCTATTCCAACGAGGATCTCTTTCAGCAGGAGGCCCTGCTCGACGCGGCCCTGGCAGCCCTGCGCGAGGTGCTCGCCGCCAGTGTCGGCCTGCGCCCGCTGCTGCTGGTGGGCCTGCCCCTGCGCATTGAGGCCAGGTTGTTCAACTGCGCCGTCGCTATCCACGACGGGCGCGTGCTCGGCGTGACTCCCAAGAGCTACCTGCCCAACTACCGTGAGTTCTACGAGAAGCGCCAGTTTGCCCCCGCCCGTGCCGCCCTGGGCCGCGAGCTCGCGCTCTTCGGCGCCAGCGTGCCCTTCGGCCCCGATCTGATCTATGTGGCCCCGGACCTGCCCGGCCTCATCGTACACACCGAGATCTGCGAGGATGTCTGGACACCCATCCCGCCCAGCACCTATGCCGCCCTCGCCGGCGCCACCGTGCTCTGCAACCTCTCGGCCAGCAATATCACGATCGGCAAGGCCGACTACCGCCGTGCCCTCTGTGCCGCCCAGTCGGGCAAGTGCCTGGCAGCCTACCTCTACTCCGCCGCCGGTCCCGGCGAAAGCACCACGGACCTCGCCTGGGACGGCCACGCGCTGATCTACGAGAATGGCGAGCGCCTGGCCGAGTCCGCGCGCTTCGCCGATGGCGCGCAGCTGATCCTGGCCGATGTCGATCTCGAGCGCCTGCTCCAGGACCGCATGCGCCAGAGCAGCTTCAGCGATGCGGCCAGCGACTACCGCGCGACCCTGCAGGCGATGCGCTTCGTGCCCTTCGCCTTCACGCCGCCCTCCGGCGAACTACCGCTGCTGCGCGCCATCGAGCGCTTCCCCTATGTGCCGAACGACCCCGCCACCCGCGATGAGCGCTGCTACGAGGCCTACAACATCCAGGTTCACGGTCTGCTGCAGCGCCTGCAGGCCACCGGGATCACCCGGATCGTCATCGGTGTCTCCGGCGGCCTCGACAGCACCCAGGCGCTGATCGTCGCCGCGCGCACGATGGACCGCCTGGGCCTGCCGCGCGCCAACATTCTCGCCTACACCATGCCCGGCTTTGCCACCAGCGAGCGCACCCGTACGAATGCCCACGCCCTGATGCGCGCGCTCGGCGTCAGCGCCGGCGAGATCGACATCCGCCCCTCGGCGCTGCAGATGCTCAAGGATATCGACCACCCCTACGCCCAGGGCGAGCCGGTCTTCGATGTCACCTTCGAGAATGTGCAGGCCGGTGAGCGCACCTCGCACCTCTTCCGCCTGGCCAACTTCCACAATGCGATCGTGCTCGGCACCGGCGACCTGAGCGAACTGGCACTCGGCTGGTCCACCTATGGAGTGGGCGATCACATGTCGCACTACAATGTCAATGCCTCGGTGCCCAAGACGCTCATCCAGCACCTCATCCGCTGGGTGATCCGCTCGGGCCAGTTCGACGCATCGACCAACGGCACGCTCCAGTCGATCCTCGACACCGAGATCTCGCCCGAGCTGGTGCCCGCCACCGACGGCGCGGCGGGCGAGCCAGCCCAGAGCACCGAGGCCCAGATCGGCCCCTACGCCCTGCAGGACTTCAACCTCTACTACATCACCCGCTACGGCTTTCGCCCGAGCAAGGTGGCCTTTCTCAGCCACCACGCCTGGTCCGACGCGCAGCGCGGCGCCTGGCCCGAGGGGTTGCCGGAGACAAAACGGCTGGCCTACGACCTCGCCACCATTCGCCACTGGCTGGAGGTCTTCCTCTTCCGCTTTTTCCAGATCAGCCAGTTCAAGCGCTCGGCCGTACCCAACGGGCCGAAGGTCGGCTCGGGCGGCTCACTGTCGCCCCGCGGCGACTGGCGCGCCCCGAGCGATGCCAGCGCACGGGTCTGGCTCGAGGAGTTGCGGGCCAATGTGCCGGCCGCAACGCAGGAGTAGGTGCGGCGTGCAGCCGCACGGCACCCAAGGCGCGGCGTGCAGCCGCGCCTACAGCCATTTACCACGGTAGGAAAAGTGCGCGGCTGCGAGGAGACGGTACGTGAGCTTGATCCGTGTACGCATTGTGGGCTTTGTGGCGCTCCTGCTCACGCTGGCTGCCTGTGGCGCAGCCCCGCTGCCGCCCGACCCGGTGGCCAGCGGCGAGCGTCTGTTCCGCATCTGGTGCAGCGGCTGCCACGCTGTGAGGCCGGACGGCCCGGCGGCGCTCGGGCCGAACCTGGCCGGTGTGGCCACCCGGGCCGCCGCCAACCCCGACGGCCTCGACCCGGACCTGTGGCTGCGCCGTGAGACCGTCAATCCCGATGTGGCCTTAACATCCGGCTATGACCCGGGCCTCATGCCCGGAAACTATGGTCAGTTGCTCAGGCCCGAGGAGCTCGATGCTCTGGTGGCCTACATGCTGACACTGGAGTAGCAGAATGCAAGCCTTGCGCGTGCTTGTCTACGATACCCACTCGTATGATCGGACCTTTCTCGACCGTGCCAACGCTGGCCAGCATCAGCTCGACTACACCACCGCCCAGCTCGACCCGCATACGGCGGCGCTGGCCCAGGGCTACGACGCGGTCTGCCTCTTCGTCAACGATCGGGCCGATGCGCCGGCGATCGCGCGGCTGGCCGCCGCCGGTGTGCGCCTGATCGCCCAGCGCTCCACCGGCTTCAACAACATCGACCTGGCGGCCGCCGCGCAGCACGGCATCACCGCAATGCGCGTGGGCTACTACTCGCCCTACGCAGTGGCCGAGTTCGCCGTGGGGCTGCTGCAGACCCTCAACCGGCGCATCCACCGCGCCTACAACCGCACCCGTGAGTTCAACTTCCGGCTCGCCGGGCTGCTCGGTCATGACATCCACGGCCGCACCGTGGGTGTGGTCGGCACCGGCAAGATCGGCGCGATCTTCGCACGGATCATGCACGGCTTCGGCTGCCCGTTGCTGGCCTACGATGTGCGCGAGAACCCCGAATGCGTCGCGCTCGGGGCTACCTATGTGAGCCTCGAAGAACTGCTGCGCCGCTCCGACCTCATCAGCCTGCACGTCCCGCTGATCCCGCAGACCCACCATTTGATCAACGCAACGACCCTGGCGCTGACCAGACCGGGAGTGATGATCGTCAATACCAGCCGCGGCGGCCTGATCGACACCGAAGCGTTGATCGCCAGCATCCAGAGCGGCCACATTGGCGCCGTGGCCCTCGATGTCTACGAGGAGGAGGAGGGCAAGTTCTTCCGCGACCTCTCCGACACGGTGATCGACGACGAGGTGCTTGCGCGTCTTATGACCTTTCCCAATGTGCTCGTCACCAGCCACCAGGCCTTCTTCACCCACGAGGCCATGACCACGATCGCCGAGACGACGATCACCAATCTCTCCGACTTCGCCGAGGGACGAACCAACGAGAACCTGCTGCGCGCGAGTTATACCAATTACCTGTGAACATCCGGCATTGTCACCCCGAGCAGAGCGAGGGGTCTTGCGCGACCCGCTCAGATTCCTCGCTGCGCTCG
>DAOUBZ010000498.1:0-13043 GCA_034432515.1 Chloroflexaceae bacterium
AGGAATCCCGGCGGTGATGCCATCCCGAGACCCTTCGCGTCGGCTACGCCTCCGCTCAGGGTGACAGGTGTAGGGCGTCCTGATGCGACAGCAGGCCAACCTTCGTTGTAGTACTATTCGTGGTCTATTCCTCCAGGGTCGAGATGTCGCCCTCGGGGAGGCCCTGAGCGCGGGCCTTGAGCACGCGGCGCATGATCTTGCCCGAGCGCGTCTTGGGCAGGACCGAGACAAAGGTGATGTCATCGGGGCGCGCGATCGGGCCGAGCTCGTGACCCACATGGGCGCGCAGTTCGTCCTCCAGCTTCTGGCTGCCCTCGAAGCCGGCCCGTAGGATCACGAAGGCATGGATGGCATTGCCCTTCACCTCATGGGGCAGGCCGATCGCCGCGGCTTCGGCCACCGCCGGGTGGCTGACCAGGGCGCTCTCCACCTCCGCGGTGCCCAGGCGGTAGCCCGACACCTTGATCACATCGTCGAGGCGGCCGATCACCCAGATGTAGCCATCCTCGTCCTTACGCGCGCTATCACCGGCGGCATAGCTGCCGGGGATGCGGGTCCAGTAGGTGTCGACATAGCGCTGCGGATCGTTGAGGATGGTCCGCATCATCGCGGGCCAGGGCCGCTTGAGCACCAGCAGGCCATCCTCATTGGGGCCGCAGGAACTGCCGTCCTCGTGCACCACGTCGGCCTCAACGCCGAGGAACGGCTTCGTGGCGCTACCCGGCTTGAGCGGCACAGCCGGGGTTGGCGTGATCATGAACATGCCGGTCTCGGTCTGCCACCAGGTGTCCATGATCGGGCAGTGCTCCTTGCCGATCACACTGTAGAACCACTTCCAGGCCTCGGGGTTGATCGGCTCGCCGACCGAGCCCAGCAAGCGCAGGCTGCTGAGATCGTGGCGCGAGGGCCAGGCCGGGCCGAAGCGCATCAGGCCGCGGATGGCGGTGGGCGCGGTGTAGAGCACGCTGATCGAATGCTTGGAGACGAGCGACCACCAGCGGTCGGGGAAGGGGTAGTTCGGCGCACCTTCGTACATAAACGAGGTCGCGCCATTGATCAGCGGGCTGTAGACGATGTAGCTATGGCCCGTGATCCAGCCCGGGTCAGCGGCGCACCAGTAGCGGTCCTCCTCCTTGAGGTCGAAGACCATCTTCAGGGTCGCGTAGATCCCGACCATGTAGCCGCCGTGGGTGTGGACCACACCCTTGGGCTTGCCGGTGGTGCCCGAAGTGTAGAGGATGAACAGCGGATCCTCCGCGTCCAGCACCTCGGTGTCGCACTCAGTGGCGGCGATCGGCAGGCTCATCAGTTCATGGAGCCAGAGGTCGCGGCCCAGTTCCATATTCACGTCGTGGCCGGTGCGCTTGACCACCAGGCAGGTCTGCACGGTGGGCGTGCGGGCCATCGCCTCATCGGCGATCTGCTTCAGTTCGATGATCTTGGCGCGCATGAAGCCGCCATCAGCAGTGACCAGGACCTTGCTCTGCGCATCGGCCAGGCGGTCGGCGAGCGCCGCCTCGGAGAAACCGCCGTAGACCACCGAGTGAGCCGCGCCGATCTTGGCGCAGGCCAGCATCATCATCGGCAGTTCGGGGATGCGCGGTAGATAGATCGTGACGATATCGCCCTTCTTCACGCCGACGCTCTTCAGCACATTCGCCATCTTGCTTACCTCGCGGTTCAACGCGTGGTAGGAGAACGTGCGCTGGGTGCCGTCTTCACCCTCCCAGACGAGGGCGAGCTTATTCTTGCGCCAGGACGCGGCATGCCGATCGAGAGCGTTGTGGACGATATTGGTCTTGCCACCCACGAACCACTTGAAGAAGGGCTTGTTACTCTCGTCGAGCACCTTGTCCCAGGGCTGGAACCACTCCAACTCGGAGGCCATATCGGCCCAGAACTGCTCGCTGTTGTCGAGCGTCCACTGGTACAGCTCATCGTAGTTGGAGATACCCTTCGAGCGTGCATAGGCCATCACATTCGAGTTCTCGACGATAGCCTCGCTCGGCGGGTAGATGTCCGAGGTGTTCGGCGTCGCAACGTCGCGGGTCTCTGTCATGGGGAAACCTCCTTGTTCCAAGACGTGGAGCAGCTACAGGTCACCCTTGAGCACATCGATTGCCTCGCGCACCATATCGACGGTGGCGTCGTCCTCGATCGTGCTCAGGTCGCCGATATTGTCACCCTGGTAGACAGCGCGGATCACCCGGCGCATAATCTTGCCGGAGCGGGTCTTGGGCAGCATGCTCACGAAGTGGATCGCGTCGGGCGTAGCGATCGGGCCGATACTCTCGCGGACCAGGGTCGTCAGGCTGCGCGCGACGCCGTCCTGCTCGGCGGGGGCGATGTGCTGCTTGAGCACCGCCACGACCAGCACGCCCTCGCCCTTGAGCTCGTGGCGCACCCCGATCACCGCCGTCTCGGCCACGGCGGGATGGCCGGAGATTACCTCCTCGATCTCGCGGGTGCCGAGGCGATGGCCGGAGACGTTGAGCACCTCATCGGCGCGCCCGAGCATCCAGAAGTAGCCGTCTTCGTCCTGGACGGCGTAGTCGCCGGTCATGTAGAGCAACTTGTCCTTGAAGTGGCTCCAGTAGCTCTGGATGTAGCGCTCGTCATCATTCCAGAGCGTCATCAGCATGCCGGGGGGCAGCGGCCCGTGATCGACCAGGAAGCCCTTCTCGCCGCGCGGGATGGAGTTGCCGTCGCTGTCCACCACCTCCAGGTTATGGCCGAAGGCGGGCATCGTCGGCGAACCGGGCTTGACCGGCAGGTGCTCGACGCCAACCGGGTTGGTGAGCATGCTCCAGCCGCTCTCGGTCTGCCAGTAGTGGTCGATCACCGGCACGCCCAGGGCATCTTTGGCCCACTCGTAGGTGGGGGCATCGAGCGGCTCGCCTGCCGCGTAGAGGATCTTGAGCGAGCTGATATCGGCGCTCTGCATCCAGTGTTCGGGGAACTTGCGCAGTGCGCGCAGGGCGGTGGGGGCGGTAAACACGTGAGTAACGCCGTACTTGGCGATCACCCGCCACCACACGCCGGGGTCGGGGTGGTCGGGGCGCCCCTCGTAGACCACCGTCGGCACGCCCTTGAGCAGCGGGCCATAGACGATGTAGCTATGGCCCACGACCCAGCCGATATCTGAGGTGGACCAGTAGACATCGCCGTCGCCGCAGTTGTAGATCTGGCTCATCGAGGCGTGGAGCGCCACCATGTAGCCGCCAGTGTCGCGCACCACGCCCTTAGGCTTGCCGGTGGTGCCCGAGGTGTAGAGGATGTACGAAGGATCGGTCGAGGCGACCCGGGCCGGTTCGACGTAGGTCGAGCTATACTCCTTGATCTGCTCGGCCCAGTCCAGGTCGCGGCCCTCCTTCATCTCGATCGGCACCAGCCCGCGATTGAGCACCAGCACATGGCGCACGCAGTCGTGCTCAACGGCCTCCAGCGAGCGGTCGACGATCTCCTTCAACGGGACGGGCAGGCCCTTGCGCATGCCGGCATCGGCGGTGACGATCAGCACCGGCTCGGCATCATCGATGCGCGAGGCCAGCGAGGTGATCGAGAAACCGCCGAAGACCACCGAGTGCACCGCGCCGAGCCGGGCGCAGGCCAGCATCGCGAAGATCGCCTCGGGCACCATCGGCATGTAGATGATCACCCGATCACCCTTCTGGACCCCCAGGTTCTGGAAGACCGCCGCGAGCTTGTTCACCTCGCGATAGAGCTCGAAGTAGGTGAGCGTCCGCGACTGGCCAACCTCGGGGCTCTCCCAGATCAGCGCCGCCTGGCCGCGCCGCAGCCCGAGCGCGTGCCGATCGACGGCGTTGTAGCACAGGTTCGTTTCCCCACCGACAAACCAGCGGTAAAATGGCGCCTTGCTGTCGTCCAGCACACGGTCCCACGGCTTGTACCAGTGGAGTTCCCCGGCCAGTTCGCCCCAGAAGCCCTGCGGGTCCTCGATCGAACGGCGGTGCATCTCCGCGTAGCCCATAGCGAAAGCCTCCTCTCTGAGGATTCGGTCGGTTGCCGGAATTATATTGCAGCGCGTGATAGCGACACAATACCACAGTGAGCGGCGTGCTGCAAGAGCCGCCGCGCAAAGCTGCCCCGTCTCTGCCCTTCTTGCGTGAGGGTTGCGTGGTTCAATTGTATGGTGTTTGTATCAAAGAATATTAAGCGAGCTGTAAACTTTTGGTAAAGAAGTGACAACCAGCAGCGAGGCGGCCGCGTGCTGGGGGCTAGCCGCCGCCCAGCGCGGTCAGCGAGCGTTCGACCAGCAGCACGAACGGCGCGGGGAGCAAGCCGAGGATGAGCGTGGCCACACCAGCGATCAGGATCTCCAGGTTGAGGCCGCGGGTGAGCTCGGGACGCAGCTCGCGGCTGGGCTCCTGCATGAACATCTTCACCACCACGCGCAGGTAGTAGTAGGCCGCGATCGCGCTGGTCAGCACGCCGACCAGGGCGAGCCAGCCCAGGCCGCCGGCGTAGGCGGCGGTGAAGACGAAGAACTTGGCCATGAAGCCCGCAGTGGGCGGCACCCCGGCCAGCGAGAACATAAACAGCGCCATGGCCACGGCCAGCAGCGGCCGGCGCTGGTAGAGCCCGCCGAAGTCGTCGATGCTCCAGGCGGCCTCGCCGCGCTGTTCGAGCGCGATCAGGACGCCGAAGGCGCCCAGGTTGGTGAGCGTGTAGGCCAGCATGTAGAAGAGAAACGCCTCGGCGCCGCCCTCGACCGCGACCATGATCGCGAGCAGGATGTAGCCAGCATGGCCGATGCTCGAGTAGGCAAGCATGCGTTTGACGTTGCTCTGGCCCAGCGCCCCCAGGTTGCCGATCACCATGGTCGCAACCGCCAGGGTTGCCAGCACCGGCAGCCAGAACGGGCGCGCATCCTCGATGGCGAAGACCACGAAGCGCAGCAGCGCCGCCAGGGCGGCGCCCTTTGTGCCGACGCTCATGAAGGCCGCCACCGGCGTGGGTGAGCCCTCGTAGACGTCTGGCGTCCACATGTGGAAGGGCACCAGGGCGACCTTGAAGCTGAAGCCGATCAGCACCAGGCTGACCCCGGCCAGGAAGAGCGTCTCAGCCTGAGGCACGAAGGGCTGGCGGCCGAGGTAGTCAGCGATCCCCGCCAGGCTGGTGGTGCCGGTGGCGCCGAAGATCAGCGCGATGCCATAGACGAAGAAGCCGGCGGCGAAGGCGCCCAGCACCAGGTACTTCATCGCCGCCTCTTCGGAGGTGAGCCGCGGGTAGGCGAAGCCGGTCAGGATGTAAAGCGTGATCGAGAGCGCCTCGATACCCAGGAAGAGCACGATCAGGTCCGTCCCCTGGGCCATCAGGATCATGCCCGCGACGGCGAACATGATCAGCGGGTAGTACTCGCCCTGTTCGATCTCGTGGCGCGGCAGATAATCGAGGGCAACCGCAATACTCAGCGCCCCGGCGATCAGGAAGATCCAGGTCAGGCTAAGGCTGTAGCGGTCGAGCACCAGCATGCCCGCGAAGGTGCTGCCGCTCACGTTCCAGAGCGGGATGCCGGCCAGCCCGGCCACGATCAGGCCAGCGATGGCCAGGGAGCCGGTGAGTTTCTTGCGCCCCTCGGGGATGAAAACGACGTCGATCAGGAGCAGCAGCGACGCCCAGCTCACGACGATCAGCAGCGGGGTCAGCAGCCGCAGGTCAACTGGCGGTATCTGTATGCTATCCATGCCCTGCTCCAGCTAGGGCGCTGCGCCCTTATGGGAGGAGATCGATCCGACCGGCCACCGTACTTGCGAGCCCATTGACCACGTCGGCCACGCTGGTCTGCATTGGACCGAGCACGAAGGCCGGGTAGAGGCCGAGCGCGACGATCGGCACGCAGAGTGCTACCAGCGTCACCAGCTCGCGCCGGTTGAGATCCTGGAGCCCCTGGTTCTCCGGATTGTCCAGCTCACCCATAAATACCGTCTGGTAGAGCCGGAGCAGGTAGACCGCGGCCAGCACCACGCCGAACACGGCGAAGCCCAGGAAGGGCCAGCCCAGCTCCGGTGCGCGGAAGGCGCCCTGCATGATCGTGTACTCGCCGACGAAGCCGTTGAGCCCGGGCAGGCCGGCCGAGGAGAGCGCCACCAGCAGCGTGATGCCGCCATAGACCGGCATGACCTTCCAGATGCCGCCGTATGCCGCCATCTCGCGGGTGTGGCGTCGCTCGTAGAGCACGCCGACGATCAGGAAGAGCGCGCCCGTCGAGAGGCCGTGGTTGATGCTCTGCAGGATGGCTCCGCTCACCCCCGTGGTGTTCAGCGCGAAGATCCCGAGCACGATGAAGCCCATGTGGCTCACCGAGGAGTAGGCCACCAGCTTCTTCATGTCGGTCTGCGCGAAGGCCACAATCGCCCCGTAGATGATGCCGATCACCGCCAGCACGGCGATCGCCGGCGCCGCCCAGCGGGCAGCCTCGGGAAAGAGGGTCAGGTTGAAGCGGATCATGCCGTAGCTGCCGAGCTTGAGCAGCACGCCAGCCAGGATCACCGAGCCGGCGGTCGGCGCTTCAACGTGCGCGTCGGGCAGCCAGGTGTGGAAGGGCCAGAGCGGCACTTTGATCGCGAAGGCCAGGAAGAAGGCCCCGAAGAGCAGCCGCTCCATCGTCGGGTCGAGGCGGAACACCCCGCTGCGCAGATTGGCCGCGATCGCGCTGATGTCGAGCGTGCCCGGGTAGCCGGGCTGGGCCGCCGCCAGCGCCTCGCGGTTGAGCACGTAGAGCCCGATGATCGCCAGCAGCATCAGCACCGAGCCGGAAAAGGTGTAGAGGAAGAACTTGCGTGCCGCAAAGACCCGGTTGCTCCCGCCCCAGATGCCGATCAGCAGCGTCATCGGGATCAGCGTGAACTCCCAGAAGATGTAGAACAGCAGCAGGTCCATGGCAATGAAAACGCCGATCATCGCCGTGGCCAGCAGCAGCATGAGGATCTGGAAGTTGCGCACCTCCTTGTGCACCGAGTCCCAGGTCGAGAGAATGACGATCGGCAGCAGGAAGGTGGTCAGCATGACCAGCCACAGGCTCACGCCGTCGATACCCAGGCTGTAGCTCGCCCCCAGCATCGGCAACCAGGGCACGCGCTCGACGAACTGCAGCGCGAGGCTGCCATCGGCGGGCGCGGCGGCGGGCACGTAGCCCAGTGGCAGCACCAGCGAGACCAGCAGGGTCAGCACCGCCACCACCAGCGCGATGCGCCGCGCCAGTTCGGCGTTGTCCCGCGGCACGGCCAGCAGGGCAAGCGCCCCCAGGGTGGGCAGCCACAGCACCAGCGAGAGAATGGGAAAGCTCTCCATCGGATGCCCCTCACGGGCGCAGCAGCCTGCGCCCGCACAGCGCCGCTCAGCGCGTGAAGATCAGCATGAAGCTCAGCACGAGCACGACCCCTGCGGTGAAGACCAGGGCGTAGGTGCGCACGTAGCCGCTCTGCAGCTCGCGCACCTGGGCGCCTGCCCAGCCGAAGAAGCGCCCGACCCCGAGCACCAGGCCGTCGATGCCCTGCGGGTCGAAGACGCGGGCGAGAAAATCACCCAGGCCGCGGAAGGGCTGCACGATCACCCGGTCGTACAGCCGGTCGAAGTACCAGGCCTCCTCCAGCCCATCCCAGATGTCGCCGGTGTAACGATAAGCCGGGTCCTTGCCGCCGACTTTGACCTTCGCGGCGTTGCTGGTGTAGAGCCACCAGCCCAGGTAGCTCATACCCACCGCGCCAGCAGTGGCGATCAGCGCCAGGACGGGATTGAAGCTGCCGGCCTCCTCGTGCAGCACCGGATGCAGCCAGTCGGTCAGCCAGTGGCCCCAGGGCAGGTTGATTGCACCGCCGAGCACGGCACCCACCGCCAGCACGATGAGCGGCACCGTCATCACCCGCCCGCTCTCGTGGGCGTGGTAGTGGGTGTCGCGCTGCGTGCCAAAGAAGACCAGCGCCACCTGCCGGCCCATGTAGAAGGCGGTGAGCAGTGAGGTGAGGAAGAGGATGATCAGCTGGGGCCAGTGGTTGTGGCTCAGGGCATGGGCCAGGATCTCGTCCTTCGACCAGAAGCCGGCCAGCGGCACGATGCCGGCCAGCGCGCCCGCACCGACCAGGTAGGTCCAGTAGGTGGTGGGCATGGCCGTGCGTAGCCCGCCCATTTTGCGCATATCCTGCGTATCGTGAGTGCCGTGGATCACCGAGCCCGAGCCGAGGAACAGCAGCGCCTTGAAGATGCCGTGGGTCAGCAGGTGGAAGATCGCGGCCACGTAGGCGCCCATTCCGCAGGCGGCGACCATGAAGCCCAGCTGCGAGACGGTGGAATAGGCCAGCACGCGCTTGATGTCCCACTGGGCGATCGCGGCCGTGCCGGCGATAAACGCCGTCAGCGCGCCGACCCAGAGCACCCAGGTCTGGGTGGCCGGCGAGGCGGCGAACAGCGCTTCGGTGCGGGTCATCATATAGACCCCGCCGGTGACCATGGTCGCGGCGTGGATCAGCGCCGAGACGGGCGTCGGGCCGGCCATTGCGTCGGGCAGCCAGACGAAGAGCGGGAACTGGGCCGACTTGCCGGTGGCGCCGATCAGCAGCAGGAAGGAGATGCCGGTGGCAAGCGCGATCGGCTGCCAGCTCGGCCCGAAGCTCTGGCCGATGATCTCCGGTACGCGCTCGAGGAAGCCGGGCTGCACCTGCCCGCCGACGGTCACCTCGTAGAAGTTGAGCGTACCGAAGTTGGCATAGATCGCGAGCATGGCCAGAATGAAGGCCGCATCGCCGATGCGATTGACCACAAAGGCCTTCACCGCTGCCGCCGCGGCGCTCTTACGCTCGAACCAGTGGCCGATCAGCAGGAACGAGCAGAGCCCCACCCCCTCCCAGCCCAGGAAGAGGATGAGCATATTGTTCCCCATCACCAGGAAGAGCATCATGGTGACGAAGAGGTTCAGATAGGCGAAGTAGCGCACCACCCGCGCGTCGCCGTGCATATAGCCGATCGAGTAGAAGTGGATCAGCGCGCCCACGCCGGTCACCAGCAAGACCATCACCGCGCTGAGTGGGTCGAGCATGATCCCGAAGGGCACGCGCAGGTCGCCGGCGTTGATCCACTCCCAACCGACTGAGATGATCCGCCGCTCCTCCTCGGGCAGCCCGGCGAGCGTGGCGATCGCCGTGACCGCCACCACGAACGAGGCAGCCACCAGCCCGCTCGCCACCAGGCCCGCCGGGCGCTCCTGGCGGATCACAAAGACATTGAGCAAGAAGCCGACGAACGGCAGCAGCGGGATGAGCCAGATGAGCCATTCCATCGAGTACCTCGACCTTCTGCGCTCAGCCCCTGAGCGTGCTGACCTCGTCCACGTCGGTGGTTTGTTTGGTGCGGAAGATCGCCACGAGCAGCGCCAGGCCCACCGCCACCTCGGCGGCGGCCACGGTGATCACAAAGAAGACCAGCACCTGCCCGTCAATACTGAGCCGCTCGCGGGCGTAGGCTACCAGGGCCAGGTTGGCGGCGTTGAGCATCAACTCGACCGCCATAAAGACCACGATCGCATTCCGCCGGATCAGCACGCCGAGCACCCCAATCGTAAACAGGGCCGCGCTGAGCAGGATGTAGTAACTGGTGGGGACCATAGGGTCTCTCCCTCGCCAACACACGGATACCGCAAGCGGATGCCGCCGTTCAGTCGCCCGGCGGCGGCTTGAGCGTCGCCTTGCTGCGCCCGTACTGGTTCAGCACCACGACGCCGACAATGGCGATCAGCAGGATGATCCCGGTGACCTGGAAGGGCAGCAGGTACTTGGTGAAGAGCAGCCGGCCGAGCTCGCCCGGGTCGCCGAAGCTTGCTGCCACCTCACCGCCGGGGGGCGTGCCGGGAGCGTAGCGCAGCGCGGCAAGCACGGCGACACCGAGCAGGCCCATGCCGAGCACCACGGCCAGCGGACGCTGCCAGGCGATGCGGTCGGGCATATCCTCGACCTGCTCTGCGCCGAGCAGCATCACCACGAAGAGGAAGAGCACCATGATCGCCCCGGCATAGACCGCCAGCTGGATGGCGAACAGGAAGGGCGACTGGAGCAGCAGGAAAAGTACGGCGATCGCAGCGAAGTTCAGGAGCAGAAACAGGGCGCTATGCACCGCGTTTCGCGAGACCAGCATCGCGATCGCGCCGATCAGGGCGACGGCCGCGGTGATCAGGAAGAGGATGAGGTCCATACAACTCCCATCACAGGTCGATCTGGGCTGGCGGGCTGGGGCGGCGCTGCAACTGGCTCAGAACGGGCGGCGGCTCGCCGTGGCCCTGCTCCGGTGGCACCAGCAGCATCTCCTTGGTATAGATCGCCGCGCGGCGGTCGTAGAACGAGAGCTCGTACTGGTGCTCCAGCACGATCGCATTGGTCGGACAGGCGTCCTCGCAGTAGCCGCAGAAGATGCAGCGCAGCATGTTGATCTCGTAGGTGGCGGCATAGCGCTCGCCGTGAGAGCGCGGGTGCTCCGGGTCATTCTCGGCCGGCACGACCAGGATGGCGTCAGCCGGGCAGGCCGCGGCGCAGAGCGAGCAGCCGATGCAGCGCTCCATCCCGTCGGCGAAGCGTTTAAGCTCGTGGCGCCCGCGAAACCGCTCGCGCACCGGCCGCTTCACCTCCGGGTACTGCACCGTCACCGGCTGCTTGAAGATGTAGCGCAGCGTGGTGCCGAGACCCTTGAACAGCTCTCCAAGCATCACAACTCTCCTCTCACACGCGACTCATGGTGAGCCCGACGGCGCCTGCTGGCTCTCGCTGCTCGCGCCGGCCCCGCTTGGGCGCAGATCCTTGACGTAGGTCACATTGTCCACCGGCTTGGGGGTGGAACTGAAGCCACCGGCGATCGCCAGGGTGATCAGGCTCATGCCGAACAGCACAAAGGCGGCCAGGCGCTGGTTGGGGATGAGCACGAACACCACCGCGGTATAGGCGATGTTGATCAGACCCAGCGGCAGCAGCCACTTCCAGCCCAGGGCCATCAGCCGGTCGTAGCGCAGACGCGGCCAGGAGGCGCGGATCCAGACCGAGACAAAGAGGAAGCCGACCAGTTTGAGCAGGAACGAGCCCAGCGAGACCAGGCCGACCACCAGGCTGGCCACCACCGGGCCGGCCAGTTGCTCCATGCCCCGGCCCAGTGTCTCCAGCCCGGGGAAACGCCAGCCGCCGAAGAAGAAGGTCACCGCGATGGCACTGACCGCGATCAGTTTGATGTACTCGGTCATAAAGAAGAGCGCAAACTTCATCGAGCCGTACTCGGTATTGTAGCCACCCACCAGTTCCTGCTCGGCCTCCACCAGGTCGAAGGGGGCGCGCACCACCTCCGCGGTCGAGGCGATCATAAACAGGACGAAGCCGAGGAACTGCGGCACGATCCCCCAGAGCCCGCCCTGCCGGTAGACGATCTCGGCGGTGCTGAGGCTGCCGAAGGTCATCACCACGCCGAGCACGGCGCAGCCCAGCGCCAGTTCGTAGCTGATCAGCTGGGCCGAGGAGCGGATGCCGCCAAGCATCGAGTACTTGTTGTTGCTGGCCCAGCCGGCGAGCGTGATGCCATACACGCCGATGCTGGTGACGGCCAGCAGGTAGAGCACGCCCACGTTGATCTCGGCGATCTGCAGCACGTTGCGCACCCCGCTGCTCTGCGGGTCGGCGAAGCAGGCGCGGTAGTCCCAGTTCAGGTTGAGACAGCCGAAGGGGATCACGGCCCAGATGATGATCGCCGGGATCACGGCCACGGCGGGCGCCAGCAGGTAGACCGGCCGGTCGGCTGCAGTGGGGATGATGTCTTCCTTGAAGAACAGCTTGACGGCGTCGGCGACCGGCTGCAGGAAGCCGCCCGGCCCGGCCCGGTTGGGCCCCACGCGATTCTGGAAGCGGGCCAGCAGGCGCCGCTCGAAGAGCGTGAGGTAGGCGAAGGCCGTGGTCACCGCCAGGGCGATAATGAAGCCCTGTATCACCAGGATGAGGATGTCGAGCCAGTTCATACGCATCCTAATTCTGCGCTGCCCGCTGATCAGCTTCTACCGGAAACGGCGGTGGCAGCGGCGCCGGCTATCGTGCGTTCAGCTTACCCGGTCACGATCTTCACCAGGCTCACGCGGGTGCGCGGGCCGGTCTGGACAGTGGCCAGGGCCGCGCCCGGCAGGTCGGCGGGCGCGAGGGCGACGCCGGGCGGCACGTCGCTGACCACGCGGGCCGGCAGGCTGAGCGAGCCTGCCGCCGAGTCGAGGCGCACCAGGTCGCCCGGCTTGATGTTGAGCTTCTCGGCGTCAACGCTGCTCAGCGCGACATAGGGCGCGGGGACGTGGGCCGCGAGCTTCGAGCCGCGCAGCAGCGGGTCGCCGCCGTAGGCCAGGGGCTGGGCCAGCAGCAGCAGCGGCCGCTCGTCGGCCACGACGGGGACGGAGCGCGGCGCGAGGTTGACGCTGGTCTTGCCGTCTTCGACGAGGCTCGGCAGTTTGATCCCGACGCCCTCGGCGTTTTCGTAATTGGTGCCGTCGTAGTAGATCGCCTCATTCACCTGGCGGCCCCAGGCTCCGGGGCTGCCGGTTGCGTCCAGCGCTGCGTAGGTCACACCGGCGTAGCCGGGGACGCGCTCGGCGATTTCGGCGGTCACCTCGGCGACGTTGAGGTAGTCCCAGCCTGCGGGCGCGTTCGCCACCGCCGGACTGCGGCGCTCACCGGCGGCGGGGGCGGCACCGCTGTTGATCGTGAGCTCGGCAAGGGCCTGGGCCACCCCGGCGACGATCTGCCAGTCGGGCCGGCTCTGGCCGAGCGGGCTGCGGGCCTGCCGCGAGCGCTGCACGCGCCGCTCGGCGTTGGTGTAGGTCCCGTCGCGCTCGGCCACACTGGCGGCCGGCAGCACCACATCGGCGAGTTGGGCGCTCTCGCTGAGGAAGAGATCCTGGACGACCACAAACTCGGCGGCGGCAAGCGCGCTGCGGGCCGCCGGCAGGCTGGCCGCCGGGTCGAGGCCGGCGATCCAGAGCGCGCGCACGCGGCCCTCCTGGATGGCGGGCCAGAGCTCCC
>DAOUBZ010000499.1:0-5713 GCA_034432515.1 Chloroflexaceae bacterium
TTGGCTGCGCCTGCTTGCCATTGAGCAACTCATCCGCGAAGGCCATCTTGACGACTACCGCCCCAACAAGGAAGTGACAGAGTAGAGATACCGGCGATGAGCGCACCTACGTCGATCTCGGCACATTCTTCGACATTGCATACGCACATCAGGTTCCCGGATCGCTAGCCTTATCCGTAGCATGGAGCTTTGAGCGAGCACTTCGTGTGCTAAACCCCGCAGTTGTACAACCTCGTACCTTGTTCAACATCCCTAAGCTACGTTTCTCTACCTCGATCACTGGCACTGGACAGGCGATAACGGTTGATCGCTTCGTGTACTCATTTCAAACCAGCGGCCCTGACGCGCCACACTCCTATCGCTTCGGTATGGAGCAGCGATCGACGACCAACGGGCAGTCGCGCCAGGAGTATGAACTCATCGCCGAGGGTTATGACCTGAAGCGTACTCGTGGCCGCCCTACGCACCTGCCGTCACCCGTCAAGTGCTACGGCTTCCCTGACCAGGTCAACGCCTATTATCAAAATGCAGGCTTCCTCTCCGATTTTGTCCTCGCTTTCGAGGAGCTTTTCAATCGAGTGTTCTACCTTGGCCCCCTCCGCGAGTATCCGCAACGCGATTACACCTGGGGTGGCGAACGCCCGCAGGATGTCGGTCGCCGCGGCGAATTAGCAGTCGCCGCTATGCTTGCGTCTCGCGAACGACCAACCATAAAGGTTGGTAGGGGGAACAGGCCGACAAAAACCGTCGAAGAGCGTGTTGCCATATGGATGCGCGATCTTGGCCTGATCCACGACTTCTCGTTGCGGGCCATTGCAGAGAATCGTAAGTCGTACGAAGTGCGCGTTCGGCGAACGCCACGCAGTCCGGAGGTCCTAATAACCGATGTCGGTTTTGGCGTCTCGCAGATCCTGCCGGTGCTTGTCCTGTGCTACTACGCCCCCGAAGGCGCAACCATCATCCTTGAACAGCCGGAGATTCATCTCCACCCCAGCGTCCAGGCCGGCCTGGCCGACATTTTTATCGACGCGATGAAGACGAGGAACATCCAGATCATTCTGGAGAGCCATAGTGAACACCTGCTGCGGCGGCTCCAGCGACGCATCGCTGAAGAAGTACTCGGACCAAATCAGGCCGCTCTCTACTTCTGTACGACTGACAAGCAAGGCAGGTCACAACTACAGAACCTGGAACTAGACCTCTTTGGCAATATCATCAACTGGCCAAAGGACTTCTTCGGCGATGAATTTGGTGATATTGCCGCAATGCAGGAAGCCGCGCTCAAACGACAATTAGGAACCTCATGAAGGCCATCGTCATTGTAGATACCAATGTACCAATCACCGCGAATGGCGATGCTGAGCAGGCGAGTCCTGCCTGCCAACTGGCATGTATCACCGCCTTGCGTACAATCCAGGCCCAACGGCGCATCAGCGTGGATCAGACAGGGCTGATCTTGCAGGAGTACCGTAGGCATCTCTCACCCAACGGTCAGCCCGGGTTGGGTGACGCCTTCTTCAAGTGGCTCTGGAATAACCAGGCCAATCCCCAGGTCTGTGTGCCTGTCCAGATCACGCCCACTGCTGATGGACGCGACTTCGCCGAGTTTCCTGACGACCCGGCCCTGGAGCGATTTGACCGTTCCGACCGCAAGTTTATCGCCGTGGCCCGCGCCCACCCGGCCCCTCCACCCATCTTCAATGCGGCTGATACCGACTGGCTGCACTACCAGGATGCCCTCGCCGCCCATGGCGTGAGGGTGGAGAACGTTTGCCCGAACGATTTGCACCGCCTTGCAGCAGTTGAGCGATAAGGAGAACCCCATGGCCACCACCAACTCCGAGCGCGTCGGCAAGACCATGGAGCTCCTGCGCCAGGGCCTGCAGCCCTTCATCGAGCGCGAGCTCCAGGCCCAGTATGGCAAGTACTGGATCACCAGTGTCACCAGCAACTGGCGCAATGAGCTGAGCTGGCGCGACGATGATACGCCGCACCTCGACATTGCCGCGCTGCTCAAGCTGATGTGGGAGCAGTGGAACGAGTTCTTCCGCAAGACGCTGGGCTTCGCCGAGCGCTCGCTGGTCAGCGAGTTGCGCGACTTCCGCAACAAATGGGCCCACCAGGAGCCCTTCTCGACCGACGATGCCTACCGCGCGCTCGACTCGGCCGCCCGCCTGCTCACCGCCATCTCCGCGCCGCAGGCCGATGAGATCGAGCGCATGAAGCTGGAGTTGCTGCGCCTGCGCTTCGACGAGCAGGTGCGCAGCGAGCGCCGTAAGAGCGCCAGCGCCGCGATCGAGAGCACGGTCACCGGCGCGCTCAAGCCCTGGCGCGAGGTGATCACGCCGCACCAGGATGTCGCCAGCGGACGCTACCAGCAGGCCGAGTTCGCCGCCGACCTCTGGCAGGTGCACCTCGGTGAGGGCAGCGACGAGTACCGCGACCCGGTCGAGTTCTTCCGCCGCACCTACCTGACCGAGAGCCTCACCCGCCTGCTGGTCGGGGCCATCCAGCGGCTGAGCGGTACGGGCGGCGACCCGGTGGTGCAGTTGCAGACCAACTTCGGTGGCGGCAAGACCCACTCGATGCTGGCCCTCTACCACCTCTTCGGGGGTGCGTCACCCGTCGATCTACCTGGGATGGATCGGGTGATGCAGGAGGCGGCAGGGCGGCAGCAAAGCTCATTCCCCCCGCCCAACCTCCCTCCGGAGGGGGGAGGAGTCGGGCTCCCTCCCCCAGCGGGGGAGGGCTGGGGTGGGGGCACGCTGCCCACCGCCCGCCGCGTAGTGCTGGTCGGCAACAAGATCTCGCCCGGCAACCCCACGGTCAAGCCCGACGGCACCGTGGTGCGCACGCTGTGGGGCGAACTGGCCTGGCAACTCGGCGGGCGTGCCGCCTTCGAGCGGGTGCGGCTCGATGACGAGCAGGCCACCAACCCCGGCGATACCCTGCGCGCGCTGTTCAACGACTACGGCCCCTGCCTCATCCTGATCGACGAGTGGGTCGCCTATGCCCGCCAGTTGCACGACCAGAGCGATCTGCCGGCCGGCAGCTTCGAGACCCAGTTTAGCTTCGCCCAGGCGCTGACCGAGTCGGCCAAGCTGGCCAGGAACTGCCTGCTGGTGATCAGCCTGCCCGCCTCCGACAGCGCCGGCTCGCCGCACACCCGGGCCGACGACGCCGAGGTGGGCGGCCAGCGCGGGCGCGAGGCCCTCGACCGCCTGCGCAACGTGATCGGGCGCGTGGAGTCCTCCTGGCGCCCGGCCAGTGCTGAGGAGGGCTTCGAGATTGTCCGCCGCCGGCTCTTCGAGCCGCTGCGCGACCCGGCCCAGTTCAAGGACCGCGACGTCGTGGCGCGGGCCTTCGCCGACCTCTACCGCAGCCAGGCCCAGGAGTTCCCCCCGGAGTGCCGCGACAGCGGCTACGAGCAACGCCTCAAGGCCGCCTACCCCATCCACCCCGAGGTCTTCGACCGGCTGTACACCGACTGGTCCACCCTGGTCAAGTTCCAGCGCACCCGCGGCGTGCTGCGCCTGATGGCGGCGGTCATCCACAGCCTGTGGGAGAAGGGCGACCGCAACCCGCTGATCATGCCCGCCAACATCCCCATTGACGAGCCGCGGGTGCAGTTCGAACTGACGCGCTACCTCTCCGACAACTGGGCGCCCATCCTGGAGAAGGACGTGGACGGCCCCGGCTCGCTGCCGTTGCAGATTGACCGCGAGGTGCCCAAGCTGGGCAAATACGCCGCCACGCGCCGCGTCGCGCGCACCATCTACCTGGGCTCGGCGCCGACCGCGACGGCCGCCAACCGCGGGTTGGAGGACCGGCGGGTCAAGCTCGGCTGCGTGATGCCCGGCGAGTCGCCGGCGGTCTTCGGCGACGCCCTGCGGCGCCTGGCAGCGGCGGCCACCTATCTGTACCAGGACGGGCCGCGCTACTGGTACGCCACCCAGCCCACGGTCACCAAACTGGCCGAGGATCGGGCCGAACAGCTTAGGCGCGACCCCGACCGGGCGCTGGCGGAGTTGGAGCGGCGGCTGCGGGCCGATCTGCGGAAGATGGGCGACTTCAGCCGCGTACACCCGCTGCCGGTCAGCGGCGCCGACGTGGCCGACGAACTCGACGCCCGGCTGGTGGTGCTGGGCATTGACGCGCCGTACAGCAAAGAAGCCAACAACCCCGCCGAAGCGCGGGCCAGGGAGATCCTGGAGAAACGCGGCAACGCCCCGCGGCTCTACCGCAACAGCCTGGTCTTTCTTGCGGCGGACAAAACGCGGGTGCAGGATCTGGACGAGGCGCTGCGCAAGTACCTGGCCTGGGAGTCGATCCTCGCCGAAAAGGAGAGCCTGGACCTCTCGCCCAACCAGGTGCGGCAGGCCGAGACGCAGAAGGCCAGCGCCGACAGCGTGGTGGCGGCGCGCTTGCCGGAGACCTACCAGTGGCTGCTCGTGCCAGCGCAGGCCACGCCGCAGGCCCCGGTGACCTGGCAGGCGCTGCGGCTAGCCGGGCAGGACGCCCTGGCGGTGCGGGCAAGCAAGAAGCTGCGCGGCGAAGAGTTGCTCATCCTCAACCTGGCGCCGTCGAGCCTGCGGCTGGAACTGGACCGGACGCCCCTGTGGCGCGGCGACCACGTGAGCGTGCGGCAGCTCATCGAGGACTTCGGGCGCTACCACTACCTGCCGCGCCTGCGCGACCCGGGGGTGCTGCTGGGGGCCATCCGCGAGGGGGTGAACCTGCTGACCTGGGAACTGGACGCCTTCGCCTACGCCGATGGCTACGACGAGACGGCGGGGCGCTACCGGGGACTGCGCGCGGCGACGCTGGTGAGCCTCAGCGAGCACGACGGCGGGCTGATCGTCAGGCCGGAGGCCGCCAGACGACAACTCGATGCTGAAGCGGCTCACGTTATTACCGTGGATCACGCAGAGGAAAGCAGAGATGTTTTTGCCGGAGGTTCACCGGCGCGGTCCAGTGAAACCAGGACCGAACATGCTCCGCAACGCTCCGCGCCCTCTACGTCCTCTGCGGTGAAACCACGGATGCTGCGGCGCTTCCACGGCAGCGTCGCGCTGAGCGCCGAGCGCGCCGGGCGCGACGCCGGCAAGATCGCCGAGGAAGTGATCGCCCACCTGACCGGGCTGCTCGGCGCCAATGTCCGCATTACCCTGGAGATCGAAGCCGACATCCCCAATGGCGTACCGGACCACGTCGTGCGCATCGTGACCGAGAACAGCCGGACGCTCAAGTTCACCCAGGCCGGGTTTGAGGAGGAGTAGGGGCATCCAATACGCTGTGCGGCGCTGGAGAAAACGAGCCATGCCCATCCCCGACTTCCAGAACCTGATGCTGCCCATGCTGCAGCTTGTCGCCGACGGCGCGGAGCGCCGCCTCAGCGACGTGCTTGAGGCCCTGGCGCAGCAGTTCGATCTCACCGGCGCCGACCGGGCCGAGCTGCTGCCCAGCGGGGGCCAGGCCCGCTTTGACAACAAGGTCGGCTGGGCGCGCACGCACCTGGGCAAGGCTCTGTTGCTGGAGAGCCCTCGCCGCGGCTGGCTCCGCATCACCGAGCGCGGGCGCGAGGTCCTGGCAGATCCGCCGGCGCGTATCACGGTGGCCTATGATCGACGTGCGCGGCACGCTGGTGGTTGGCGACGTGATCCGCATTCGGATGGCGGTCCAGGTGAAGCGCTGGAAGCGGAACGTGCAGGCG
>DAOUBZ010000500.1:0-3023 GCA_034432515.1 Chloroflexaceae bacterium
CAAGATTGACATCGGGAAGCTGCATATCAGGAAGTCTACCAGACCTTGGTCGGCCTGTCACCCAGCGCTCCAGCGATTATGGAGAGGATACCTTTGGATCGCTACCAGCGCGCGTTGTTCGAACAGGATCTCGACACGTTGAAGACCCGGCTTGAGCCGGCGCAGTCAGGCGGTCTCGGTGCCGCCCTGGTCTGGCTCTTTGATACCGAGTATCGCTCAGTCGAGCGCTCGATGCTTGCGCTGCGCCATGCGGGTTCTGTCGCTCGCAAGCAGCTCTATGCCGAGATCGTTGACGCTGCCGATCAACTACAGCGCTGGCAACAGCTGTGCGATGACAGGCACTCGCCTTTCCCCGAGCGAGAGGCGATTGTCGCGGCCCGCGACGCGCTGCGACGAGCAAGCAGCGCCCTGTGCGCCGAGCTCGCAGCGCTGGCGCCGCTGCTTGGTCGCTCGAACCTCCTCGAACTACGCTTCGCAGAGTTGGAACATCTGCTCAATGAGCTCGATCTCGATACCCTGACCGCTCATAAGGTGGCCCGTGTCAATGTGATCGAGCAACGCATTCGTGATGCCGGGGCCGGAGCAATTCTTGATGAGTTGCGGAACGGGCATATCCCACCTGAGCTGTGGCCGCTGAAATTTGAGCACGCCTACCTGAGCTCCTGCCTGCATGTGGCCCGCAGCCACGAGCCGGCGTTGGCAAGCTTCGATGGCAGGCTCCACGAGCGTTATGTGGCGGACTTCTGCCGCCTGGATCGTGAGCGGCTCAGCATCGCCTCACAACGTGTGCGTCGGGTGCACGGTGAGCGTGTGATCGAGGCGATGAACCGCTTTCCCGAGCAGGCCGACCTGGTGCGACGCGAGGTCGAAAAGCGTCGTCGCCACCTGACGCTCCGCCGCTTGCTGGATCTGGCCCCCGATGTGCTGACCACCCTGTGTCCGTGCTGGATGGCCAGCCCGCTCTCGAT
This sequence comes from Chloroflexaceae bacterium, assembly GCA_034432515.1. Classification (GTDB taxonomy): domain Bacteria; phylum Chloroflexota; class Chloroflexia; order Chloroflexales; family Chloroflexaceae; genus JACAEO01. Next base: position 969 of record DAOUBZ010000500.1, read on the forward strand.
CAGCCAGCTGATCGATGCCCGGCGTTACTTCGATCTGGTCATCTTCGACGAAGCCAGCCAGGTGTTGCCCGAGGACGCGATCGCCGCCTTGATGCGCGCGAACCAGGTAGTTGTGGCGGGTGATCGACACCAGCTACCGCCGACGACCTTCTTCGCCGCGGGTGAGGACGAAGACGAGGAGGGAGAGGATCCGCCCGGTGCAACCGAGGGCTTCGAAAGCTTGCTCGACGTGATGGCGGTTTTCAACGAGCCCTGGTCGCTCGACTGGCACTACCGCAGCCGGGACGAGGCCTTGATCGCCTTCGCGAACCGCCACATCTACGGTAGCCGTCTCGTGACCTTCCCAGGGACCGGCAAGACTCCCGCCATCAGCCACGTGCTCGTGCCCGCAGGTCAGTCTCTCGATGGCCAGGAGGAGAGCGCGTCGGCCGAGGTGCGACGGGTAGTTGAACTGGTCTTGGAGCACGCCATCAGCCGGCCTGATGAGACCCTCGGGGTGATCGCCATGGGCATCCGCCATGCCGACCGGGTGCAGGCCGCCCTTGACGATGCGCTTCGCACGCGGCCCGACCTCGATGCGTTTTTCAGCGAGCAGAACGCGGAGCGTTTCTTTGTCAAGAATCTCGAGCGCGTCCAGGGCGATGAGCGCGACGCAATCATCCTCACGGTCGGCTATGGCAAGGATCGCTCTGGTCGCCTTCCCTATCGCTTCGGCCCGCTGCTGCGCGAGGGCGGAGAACGCCGGCTCAACGTCGCGATGACGCGCGCACGCCACCGGCTGACGCTCGTCTCCTCGTTTGACCACAACGACATGGATCCCGCGCGCACGCGATCGCGCGGCGTTGAGTTGCTGCGCCTGTATTTGCAGTACGCTGCAAGCCGCGGCGGCAACCTGGGCGACAGCGGCATGAGTGAGGTTCCGCTCAATCCGTTTGAGGCAGAGATCTTTGATACGCTGACCGCGCGCGGCATACGCCTGCTTCCACAGTGGGGCGCCTCGAAGTATCGCATCGACATGGTGGCCTTGCATCCCGAGAAGCCAGGACGCTTTGTGCTGGCGATTGAGTGCGACGGCGCGACCTACCACGCAGCACCGACGGCGCGTGACCGCGACCGGCTACGGCAGCAGCACCTCGAGGGTCTCGGCTGGCGCTTCCATCGCATCTGGTCCACCGACTGGTTTACCCGGCGCGAGGAGGAGATCGCACGCGCGCTTGCCGCGTATCAACTGGCAGTCGCTCAAGCCGATCAGGAAGACCAGATCACCGTCGCGCCTGGTGGGCGGCAGCAATCAGAGTGTGTGACCGGGTCCGCCGCTGCAACAGGCATGGTCTCGCCTGATCCCGCCCCGGCGCGTGGCCCACGCCCGGACGTTCCCCGGTACGAGAACATCGAACACTATACCGATCGCCAACTCTCCGATCTGCTGGATTGGATCCGCAGCGATGGGCGGCTGCGCACGAACCGGGAGCTTAGCACTGAGTTGATGCGCGAACTCGGATTTAGGCGCCGCGGCGCACGCATCGGCGCGCGGCTGGATGCTCTGCTTGCGCAGGATCGCAAGGTCGGGCGCAGGCGGTAGAACGTCACTGAGCGCGTCCAGTCGGCAATCGCGCTAGCGCAGCCCACTCTTCAGTGGCAGCTCGCGCAGCCGCTGGCCGGTGAGCGCGAAGAAGGCGTTGGCAACCGCGGCGCCGATCGGCCCCATCGGCGGCTCGCCCACCCCGTAGGGTATGTCGCCGCTGCGCAGCACCGCAACCTCGATCGCCGGCGCGTCGCGCATGGTTAGCAGCGGGTAGGCGCCGAAGTTGTCGGCGCCGATCCGGCCGTTGCGCACGCTGAGCCGCTCGAAGAGCACCGAGCTCAGCCCCATGCTGATGTTGCCCTCGGTCTGGGCCGCCACGCCGTCGGGGTTGATCGGCAGGCCAGGGTCGACCGCTGCCCAGACCTTGTGCACGCGTATGCCGCCCTCGGGTTTCAGCGAGACCTCGGCGACGTGGGCCACGGCGGTGCCGGCGTCGATTGCGCAGGCGATGCCGCGGGCGCGCCCGGCGG
>DAOUBZ010000501.1:0-1921 GCA_034432515.1 Chloroflexaceae bacterium
CGGTGTCGGGCCGGCCGGCCGACCTGCGCGGGGCCGAGAGCATGGTGGGCCTGTTCATCAACACCCTGCCGGTGCGGGTGCGGGTGGCCGAAGAGCAGCCGCTGGGCGAGTGGCTCCGGGCGTTCCAAGCCCGACAGGCCGAGCTGCGCCAATACGAGCACACGCCGCTGGTGCAGGTGCAGGGCTGGAGCGCCGTGCCGCGCGACCTGCCCCTGTTCGAGAGCATTCTGGTCTTCGAGAACTACCCGGCCGATCGCGCCCTGGCCGAGCAGCTCAGCGCCGGCGGCCAAAGCCTGACCATCGAGCGGGTGCGCTCGCGCGAGCAAACCAACTATCCCCTGACCTTCGTGTCGGGCGTGGGCCGCGAGCTGATGCTCAAGCTCTCCTACGATGTGCGCCGTTTCGACGACGAGGCCATCGGCCGCGCCTTAGGCCATCTGCGCACCCTGCTGACTGCCATGCCCTCTCGCCTGGAGCGCCCGGTGGCCGAGCTATCGGTGCTGCCGCCGGCCGAGGTCGAGCAACTCCTGGCCTGGGGCGGTGCCCGGCAGACGGGGGAGGGCAGCTGGCGCGGCGGCGTGCACGAGCTCTTTGCCGCTCAAGCGGCCCGCACTCCGAACGCCGCGGCCGTCGTGTGGGAGAAACGAAGAGAGGGAAACGGGGGAAATCAAGGACGGGAGCTAGAAACGCTCACGTATGCGATGCTGGAGGCACGGGCAAACCGGTTGGCGCATTATTTGGCCGCCCAGGGCGTGGGGCCGGGCGCGATCGTCGGTCTGCTGGTAGAACGTTCGCCGGAGCTGATCGTCGGCCTGCTGGGCATCCTCAAGGCTGGCGCGGCCTACCTGCCGCTTGATCCCGCCTTCCCGCCGGAGCGCATTGCGTTCATGCTGGCAGACAGTGCCGCGCGAGTAGTGGTGACGCAGGAGGAGCTGCTGGCTGCTGGCAGTTGGCAGCTGGCAACCGCAGGCCTCCAGATCGTACGCCTGGACACCGACTGGCCCGCCATCGCCCAGCACCCCCCGATCTACCAGCCTACCGGTCTATCAACCCCCGACACCCCCGCCTACGTCATCTACACCTCCGGCTCCACGGGGACGCCCAAAGGGGTGATGGTGTCCCACGGCAGCCTGGCCAACCATGCGCGGGCCCTGGCTGAAACCTTCGCCATCGGCCCCGGCGACTGCATGTTGCAGTTTATCACCGCCAGCTTCGATGCGGCCGGCGAGGAGTTCTACCCCACGCTGATCAGCGGCGCGGCCTTGGCGCTGCCCGGCGAGGCGCGCGATCGTCTGGGCGTGCCCCTGGCCGAGTTCTGCGAGCGCTGCGGTGTCAACTACATCCACCTGCCCGCGCCGGTGTGGCACCAATGGTGCGACGACCTGGCCGCGGCCGGCTGGCGCTGGCGCACCCCGCACAAGGTACTGCTGGTGGGCGGCGAAAGCCCTTCACCGGAGCGGCTGGCCGTCTGGAACGGCATGCTGCCCCAGCCATGCCACTTCATCAACGGCTACGGCCCCACCGAAGCCACCATCACCGCCACGCTGTACAGGACCACCAGCGACGCCGTCCTGCCCCCGCGCGTGCCCATCGGCCGGCCCATCGCCAACATGCGCGCCTATGTGGTGGACCGTCGCGGCCGGCTGACGCCGGTGGGCGTACCCGGCGAGCTGCTCATCGGCGGCGCCGGCGTGGCCCTGGGCTACCTCAACCGACCGGAGCTGACCGCCGAGCGCTTCGTGCCGGACCCGTTCGCAGTGGAGACACAGAGACACGAAGAGACGGAGACAGAGTGCCTCTCCCCTGCTCCGCGTCTCAGCGTCTCCGCGTCACGTCTCTACCGCACCGGCGACCTGGTCCGCTGGCTGCCGGATGGCACCCTGGAGTTCCTGGGCCGCGCGGACGACCAGGTGAAAGTGCG
>DAOUBZ010000502.1:0-5312 GCA_034432515.1 Chloroflexaceae bacterium
CCGCGGGCCTGCGCCCGCTCCTCGGGGCCGAACTGACCATGGAGGACGGTTACCACCTCACGCTGCTGGTAGAGGACGAGACCGGTTGGCGTAACCTCTGCCACCTGATCACCGCCGCGCAGTTGCGCGCGCCCAAGGGTCAGGCTGCGCTGCCCTGGGCTGCGCTCGCCGCTCGCGCTGCGGGCCTGATCTGCCTCAGTGGCTGCCGGCGTGGCCCCGTGGCCGCTCCGCTGCTGCGCTGGGACCGCCAGGCGGCCTTTCGCGCGGCCCGCCGGCTGGCCGGCCTTTTCCCCGACCGGCTCTACATCGAGCTGCAGCACCACCTCGGGCCCGATGATGCCGTGCTCGTCGATGACCTGCATCGCCTCGCCGGCTACCTGGGCCTGCCCAGCGTGGCGACCAACAACGTCCACTATGCCCGGCGCGAAGGCCAGCGCCTCCACGATACCCTCAGCGCCATCCGTCGCCGCCTCAGCCTCGATACCCTGGCACCCGAGCTGCGTCCCAACGACGAGTGCTACCTCAAGCCAGCAGGACGTATGCGCCCGCTCTTTGCCCTCTACCCCGACGCGCTGGCCAATACGCTGCGCATCGCCGAGCGCTGCCGCTACACCCTGCGCTTCGGCCTCCAGGACTTGCCCACCTTCCCCACGCCGCCCGGCTGTGCCGCGCTCGACTACCTGCGCCACCTCTGTGCCACCGCGCTGCCGTCCCGCTATGGCGCAGCCAGCACGGAGCTCTGCACGCGCCTGGACTACGAGCTTGCGGTGATCGGCCACGCCGGGCTGGCCAACTACTTCCTGATCGTCTGGGACATCGTGCGCTTTGCCCGCGCTGCCGGCATCCGCTGCCAGGGCCGCGGCTCGGCCGCCAACTCGCTCGTCGCCTACCTGCTCGGCATCGGCCCGATCGACCCGGTGCGCCACAACCTGGTCTTCGAGCGCTTTCTTAGCCCCGAGCGCCCCGTGCTGCCCGACATCGACCTCGATGTCGATGCTGCCCGGCGCGAAGAGGTGATCCAGTATCTCTACCAGCGCTACGGCGCCGAGCATGTCGCCCTGGCCTGCACCTTCATCACCTTCCAGGCCCGCAGCGCGCTCAACGATGTCGCAAAGGCCCTGGGTCTTGACCCGACCTCCCTGCAGCACGCCGGGCCGGGCCTGGATGTCGCCAATCTGCCGTCCGACCCGGTCATCGCGCTGCTGGTGGAGCTCTGCCGCCAGATCCACGGCCTGCCGCGCCACCTGGGCCAGCACAGCGGCGGCATGGTGCTGATGGGGCCGCCGGTGGCCGAGCGGGTGCCAACCGAGCCCACGGCGATGACGGGCCGCTCGGTGACCCAGTGGGACCGGGACGCGCTCGAAACGGCGGGGATCGTCAAGATCGATGTGCTGGGGCTGCGCGCCCTCTCGGCCATCAGCGAGGCGCTGCAGTGGATGCGCACCCTGGAGATGCGCCTGCCCGACTTCGAGCGGCTGACCTACGATGACCCGGCGGTCTACACGCTGCTCGCCGCGGGCGATACGCTGGGCGTGTTCCAGGTCGAGAGCCGGGCACAGACGAGCGTGCTGCCGCGGCTGCGGCCTGCCTGTCTCGACGACCTGGTGGTCGCCGTATCACTGATCCGTCCCGGCCCGGTGCAGGGTCAGATGGTGCACCCCTACCTGCGCCGGCGCCTGGGCGAAGAGCCGGTGAGCTACCCGCACCCCTGCCTGGAGCCGGCCCTGCGTGATACCCTGGGCGTACTGCTGTTCCAGGAGCAGGTGCTGCTAGTCACCACTGCGGCGGCCGGCTGGCCACCAGGGCGCGGTGAGTTGCTGCGCCGCGCGCTCAGCAAGGGCGATACGGGGGCGATTGCCGCCCTGCGGGCCGCCTTTCTGGCGGACGCTGGCAGCCGGGGTGTTGATCCAATCAGTGCGGAACGGATCTTCAACCAGATCGCCGGCTTCGCTGGCTACTCGTTCCCGCGCAGTCACGCCGCCGCCTTCGCCACGCTGGTCTACCAGCACGCCTGGCTGAAACGCTATGCGCCCGTGCCCTTCTACGTCAGCCTGCTCAATCACCAGCCCATGGGGTTCTGGTCACCGGCGGTGCTGGTGGGCGACGCGAAGCGTCACGGGGTGCGGTTCCTCGGGGTTGATATCAACCGGAGCGCCGAGGCTTGCACGGTCGAGGACGGGGCGATCCGCATTGGCCTGCGCTACGTGGGTGGCCTGGGCGCGCAGGGGATAGCACGGCTGCTGGCGGCCCGCGCCGCCGCGCCCTTTGGCAGCCTGCGCGACATGTGCCGGCGCACGGGCCTGCCGCACGCCGTGGTGGAGCGGCTCATCCTGGGCGGGGCGCTCGACCTGTGCGGCGTGCCGCGCCGGGCTATGCTCTGGGAGCTCGGCGGGCTCCGCTACGAGGTCGACAGCCTCGACCTGGAGCTACCACTGCCCGCGGTAGAACTGGCGCCGCTCACCCATTGGGAACTGCGGCGCCAGGAGGAGGCGGTGCTGGGGCTAACGGTGGGCGAGCACGCGCTGGCGCCACTGCGCGCCTGGCTGGCGGCCCGCGGCATGAGCAGCAGCCGCGCCCTGCGACGTGCTAATCCCGGTAGCCGTGTCGAGACGGCGGGGTTACTGGTGGTGCGCCAGGCGCCACCCACAGCGAAGGGACATGTCTTTCTCACCCTCGAGGACGAGCACGGGTTGATCGATGTGATCCTGCGACCACGGGTGGCCGAGCGCTACCACGCGCTGCTCGGCGCGGCGACTGTGCTGCGGGTGGTGGGCATGCTCCAGCGCGAGGGGGCAACAATGAGCATCCTGGCCTGGCATATCGAGCCGCTGCAGGTGCCCGGCGGAGCGATCGGGTAAGTAGTGCGTCCGGCACGTCATTTGTCATGCTGAGCAAGGTCACCCTGCCGGCGCGGCAATCGTGATCAGGCGGTGGGTCATCTCGACCACCTCGCCATTCTGGATCACGCGGTCGCCGATGCAGGAGACCATGGTCAGCACCTCGCGCCCCTGAGGCAGGATGTAGGCCACCTCGTCGGGCCGCGCCCAGACCTGCCGTTCGACCACATAGCGGTACGTGGCGCCACTGCGCCCGGTGATCGTGATGCGCGCGCCCGGGCGCAGCTCTTTGACCCGCGCAAAGGGCGCCGGGATGTTTGGGGCCTCGGTGAAACGCAACACGTGGCCCCAGAGCACGATATTCTCGCCCTGGCCGGGGGCGGCGCTGCGATCGTACCAGGCCACGTCGTGTTTGGGCACAATCGGCACATTCTGGGCATCGAGCCCGGTGGGGATCAGTGGGCGGTCCATCGCGATGGCCGGGATGGCGATCCGCGCCGGCGGGTCGAAGCGGCGCACCGGTGGCGTCGCGGCCCGCGGGCCCAGTTCGGCACCCAGCAGGCCGAGCAGCACCCGATTCTGCGCCGGCAGTTCGGGGTGCAGCTCCATGCGCGCCCGTTCGAACCACTGCACCAGGTAGACCTGGCCATCGGCCAGCATCTCGGGCTGTGCCTCGGTCAGCGGCAGGCCAAAGAGGGCCAGGCTCTCGGCATCACTGATGCCCCGCCGCCCGTCGAGCTCGACGCCAGAGGCGCGCCAGGTGCGCAGAAACTCGCCACAGAGCTGCCGTCCCGTCTCGGGGAAACTGCGACAGGCCGCCTGGGGCGAGGCCGGCGCTTCGGCGCCCGGGTCGCGCCCCCTTCGTGCCAGGCTATCGGCGCCGAGGCGGCCCAGTTGCACCCGGTAGGGCCACGGCTGCGCCTGGTGCAACTCCAGCCGGTGGCGCTCGAACCACTGCACCTGCACTGTGCGGCCCTCGACCACTTCGGTCTGCAGTGGGGTGAGCGGAAAACCAAAGACCGGCAGACCGCCGTTCTGCTGCCAGAAGCGCAGGATATCCCCGGCGACACAGTAGCCGGTGGCGTCGAAACAGCGCTCGTTGGGCGCAGCCGCGACACCGCGCGGCACAATGGCAACCAGCAGCGCAAGCAGGACGAGCGGCGCAAACCAGCGCCAGGTGGCACGTTGGGCCATAACAACCTCAGATCGTCGCGAATGGCTGACGGCAGGCCGATCATCATACTGTGGAGTGTGCCGCGTATTGTACCATGCCCCATCCCCCCAGGGCTGAGGCAACGTCGTTGGGGCCAGCCCCAGACCCCACCGCGGGAGGTGGACGTCGCAAAACCCCTACCCATCCCCCGCGGGCGGTGCCGAGTCGTGTATCATACAGCGCAGCGGGGGCGTCCCCGCTGCGTCCCGTGAGGAGAATCGTATCGATGTTGCGCCAGATCTTCATCAAGCTCTCACTGGTCCCCCAGGCCCAGCCAGTGCTCGCCCGCGTGCCGGTTGCCAGCGCCCTGGTGCGGCGCTTTATTGCCGGCGAGCGTATCGACGAGGCCATGGCGGTGGCCCGCGCGTTGAACGGCGCCGGGCTCAACCTCTCGCTTGACTTCCTTGGCGAGAGCGTCAGCGCGATGGCCGAGGCGGTGGCTGCCGCCGACACCTACCTGCGCCTGCTCGACCAGATCGCCGAGAGCGGCGTGCGGGCCTACGTCTCGATCAAGCTCACCCAGTTCGGGATCGACCTCGACCCCCAGGGCTGCCAGCGGCTGGTGCGCCAGGTAGCCCGGCGCGCCGCGGCGACCGGCTCCTTCCTGCGCGTCGATATGGAAGGCACGGCCCATACCGACCGCACCATTGCGCTGGTCCAGGAGGTGCACAGCGAGATCGCGGCAATTGGCACCGTGCTCCAGGCCTACCTCTACCGCACCGAGGCCGACTTGCACACGCTGGCCAGCGCGGGGATCAGGATCCGTCTCTGCAAGGGCGCCTACCAGGAGCCACCCGATCGAGCCTTCCCGGCCAAGGCCGATGTGGACGCCAACTTCGTGCGGCTCAGTCGCTTGCTCCTGAGCTACAGCAACGCCTACGGCCCCGCCGACCCCGCGGGCTGTGTCCCGGCCCTGGCCGCCCTGGCCACCCACGACGAGCGCATGATCGCCGCGGCACGGGCGCACATTGAACGGTTGCGCATCCCGCGCGATCGCTTTGAGTTTCAGATGCTCTACGGTGTCCGCCGCGACCTGCAGGAGCGCCTGGTGCGGGAGGGCTTCGCGGTACGCACCTACGTGCCCTTCGGAACCCACTGGTATCCCTACTTCATGCGCCGCCTCGCCGAGCGCCCGGCCAATGTCTGGTTCATCGCCTCAAACCTGTTCCGGCAGTAGCGGAGTTACCACGAACGGTGAAGTTGGAAGCACCTCGGGGTGGCAGCTGCACCGCCCGAAGGGTCGTCTGTCCGGTGGTGGTGGC
>DAOUBZ010000503.1:0-4838 GCA_034432515.1 Chloroflexaceae bacterium
GCGCGGGCCGCTCAAGGTGACGCCCGGCGGGAGCCAGGCGGCGCGGGCTGGCCGGGAGGCGGGCCGCTCACTGAAGCCGGTGGCGACCAGCGTCGCCTTGACCAGGTCGGAGCCGTGGCCGGGCTCGATGGTCGCCCCGAAAATGATGTTGGCGTCGGGATCGACGGCGCGCGCAACCAGTTCAGCAGCGCGATGGACCTCAAGCAGGCCCAGGTCGTTGCCGCCGGTGATGTTGAGCAGCAGCCGGCGCGCGCCCTCCAGGCGCCCTTCGAGCAGCGGGCAGGCCATGGCACGGCGGACCGCCTCGACGACGCGGTCGTGCCCCTGGGCAACGCCGATGCCGAGCAGGGCCGGACCGGCCTGCTCCATGATCGTGCGCACATCGGCGAAATCGACGTTGATCAGCCCCCGCTGCGAGAGCAGATCGGCGAGACCCTGGACGCCGAGGCGCAAGACTGCGTCGGCCATGCCGAAGGCCTCACGCATCGAGGTGGTGCGGGCGGCGGCCTGGATCAAGCGGTCGTTGGGCACAATGATCAGCGTATCGGCGGCAGTGCGCAACTGGGCGATGCCCTGTTCGGCGATCTGGGCGCGGCGGCGACCCTCGAAGGCGAACGGGCGGGTGACGAGGGCAACGCAGAGCGCGCCCAGGTCGCGGGCCACCTGGGCCACGATCGGCGCGGCCCCGGTGCCGGTGCCGCCACCCATGCCGGCGGCGATAAAGACCATATCGGCGCCACGCAGGCGCTCGTGGAGCAGCGCGACACTCTCCTCGGCGGCCTGGCGGCCAATGCGTGGATCGCCGCCGGCGCCGAGCCCACGGGTGAGCGTTTCACCCAGTGCCAGGCGATGGCTGGCCTGCCCGGCCTCCAGGGCCTGGCGGTCAGTGTTGAGCGCGAGGGTGTCCACGGCGGGGATCCGCTCGGCGGCGAGCCCGTCGATCACGTTGCCGCCCGCACCTCCCACGCCGACCACCCGGATCTTGACCGGCGCCGAGTCGAGCGGGAGCTGGGCAAGGAAGAGTGAGGGGCGGGCCGCGACATCTTCGGGCCGGCTGAAGACAATGAGATTGTCGGGGCGCGGGCGCAGCTCCTGATCGACGCGGGCGGCAGTCTGGTCAGCCATGGTCGTTGTCTCCCCCTTCAGCAATCAGAGCAGGTTCTCGGCGGTCCAGCGGCACGCGTGCAGGGCTGAGGGCATGCACACGTTGCGGGGCGATGCGCAGGCCGGTGGAAAGGGTACGGACGAGCCAGACGAGGGCGGCACGCTGCAGCGGGCCGGCGCTGGCGGCGCCACCCTCGACGGCAACGACAACCGCGCGTTCGGCCAGCTCCGTGCCGGAGGCGGCAGCGGCCGCGTAGCGCTCGTCGCGCAGGCGATAGACTGTGCCTCCAGTCTCGACGTAGTAGTGCCAGCGGGCGGCATCGGCTTCGTGGCGCAGGTCGGCAGCGGCGGGGCCGGGCGCGTCGCAGATCAGCAGCGTATCGGGCACGGGGCTGGCGCGGATGCGGCGCACCGGGGCGTAGAGGCTCAGGTCGAGCAGGGTGGGCGCGCCGGGTGCACCGAGGAGCGCGCCCGGCCCAAGGCTCGCCGGGGCACCGAGGGTGGCCAGTGCCTCACGCAGGGCGCTAACGGTCGTCTCGGCGGGGAGTTGCTGCTCAAGGGGCCAGCTCAGGCGCGGCAGCCGGCAGGCCAGCACATCGAGCGCATAGGGCGTGAGCAGGTAGGGCTGGCCCTCGATCATTGCCACCTCGGGCGGGCCGAGGGGAGCGCCGAGGCGACGCGACTCGGCGTGGCGCGTGAGCAGCGCCGCCGGGTCGTAGCGGCGCGCCGTGTGTGCCCGGTAGAGATCGTCGAGCAAGGCGCCGCGCAGGGCGATCGCGCCCGACAGGTCGAGGCCGGGGGTAACGCCGGTGAGCTCGCCCAGCCGGTAGATCGTGCGCCAGTCGCCCACGGGTGAGCAGAGGCTATCGAGGGCGAAGTGCTGGCAGGCATAGGCCCTGCCGCCGAGCGTGATGCGGTGATTCGGGCCGATCGGCGCCCCGAGCTCGGCAGCATGTGCGAGCCAGTGCTGGTGGAAGGCCCAGCCGGGCTGAAAGCCGTTGACCGGATCGGCGGCGCGGAACATCAGCCTGATCAGCTCGTCGCGCAGCGCGCCGGGCGGGGTGTCGGCGAGGCGACGGGCCACCGCCGGCGCGGGGGGCGTGTCGTCTTCACCAGTGACCGGGGCGTAGAGCAGGTCACGGGCGTAGACCTCAACGAGCAGCGGCGGCTGGCCGCGCAGGCGCACGGCCCGGTCGCGGTCGTCCTGGGCAGCGGGCGCGTTGGGCACGAGTGGCCGGCCACTGATGGTGGCCACAGGCATACCGAGGCCGGCGGCGCGGGCCGCCTCGAAGAGCGGCCAGGCGGCCGGTAGCGCGCCAGCCGCGGCCCGGTAGGCCAGATCGCGCATCAGCGCGTGCAGTTGCTCCTGCGGATCATCGCTTGCGCCGGGGATGCCGGCGTAGACCTCACTGACGAAGCGCTGCCAGGGAAAGCCGGCTGGATCGCTCTTGCGGCCGGGGGAGATATCGAGGTGACGCACCAGCTGGCCGCGGGGCACGTTGTGGCGACGCACCAGGTCGCGGGTGAGCTCCAGGGCAGCAGCGTACTGGGCCTCGGGGTAGGGATCGCGGCCCGAGTTGAGGTTCTCCAGCTCGATGCCGATCGAGCTGGTGTTGCAGTTCTGGATCACCCGGCCATCGACGGCCCAGGTGCTCTTGCCGGCATGCCAGGCGATGTCGTCCTCCTTGACCAGCTGGACGATGCGGCCGGCCTTGTCGATGTAGTAGTGGACGGAGACGGGGCGGCGCTCATCGCCGCCTTTGCGCAGCCAGCCCAGGTCGCCCGGGGCACGCCCAGCCGTAGCGTGGAGCACAACCATACGCACCCGGCCTGGCGATCCGGGCTGGTAGTGGCGACGGGTCATCTCGAGCCATTCGATCTGCATGCAGGTATTCTCCCTCAAGCTGGTCAACCGGAAGCCGCGATCATGTGCGGTCCTCGATCGTTACGCCACTGATGCGCCCGCCATCGAGGGCGACTACCCGCTGCGTAGAGCCGGCGCGACCCTGGATACGCAACGCGCGGATGACCCCGCCGCGGGCCAGCACGGTCTGCCGCGCCGCGGGTGGCGCAGCTACGCCGGGCCGGGTGGCGGCGACGGGCGGCCTGAGGTAGAAGGCGCCACTGGCCCGGTCACGCAGATAGAGCGCGGGCACGAACCAGGAGGCCCGGTCACGCTCCTCGACAAAGAGCGCGCGGCGGGCGAGCGCCAGCGCATCCTGCAGGCTGCGCCCGGCGGCCAGCGCCTGGTAGAGCACCGCGGCGGCCCTGGTGGCCGCATAGGCGCGCACGGTGAACTGCATCCCGAGCACGGCGGGCACACCGGCCGCGCAGAGCGCCTGGGCGGCCCCGGCAAGTAGCGGCTCGCCGGGGCCGAGTGTGGCGCCCTGGCAGGCCTGCAGAACCACAAGCGAAACACCGCCGAAGAGGGCGGCCAGCGTCGAGGCGGGCGTCCAGGCGCTGCCCGGCCCATCGTCGAGCAGCAGCGCCCCTTCGCCGGCGAGATAGCGCCCGTGGCCGTAGAAGTGGATGACATCGGGGGGCGCACCGACCCCGAGCGCCTGCACCAGGGCCACGCGGCTGGCCGGCTCCACCTCGTTGATCACGGCGCGCCCCGCAGCGACGAGGGGTTGCCAGGCTTCCAGCCGGGCGGCCCGCTCGACCTGGCGCAACTCCGTGGCGATGCCGGCCTGCGGCGAGATGGCGAGAATGCGCAGCGGGCCACTCGTGCGGCGGGTCGGTGGCAGCGCCTGCGGCAGATCAAGCCGGCGCGCGATGCCGCCGATCACGCCGGCGCCAAGCAGCAGCGGCAGCGGCCCGTCGTCCCAGAGCAACTCCCACGGCAGCGCGGCAAGCGTGGTTGCGGTGGGCGGGAAGCAGAGCTCCAGGGCCAGCGGCCGGCCGAGGGCCGTCGCGTGGTCGCGAACCGTTGCGAGAGCCTGGGCGGCGACGGGGTCGGCGGTGAGCGCGCGGAAGAGCCGCCGCCCGAAGCGCCGCGGCGCGTCAGCGGGCACCCGCTCGGCGTCGCTCCAGAGATCAAGCGCGGCCAGGCGGGACTGCTCCTCGGCTGTGAAGCTGAAGTGGCGCGCCTGGTCGGCATTCCAGGCCTGGGGGTAGGCGGGGTCCTGGAGCACGTCGAGCGCGCGCAGTGCAAGGGCCAGCGCATCGGCGGGCACGGGGTTGCGGAGGCGGCTGGTGCGCACGCCGAGCACCTCGGCCTCCCAGCGCAGGGCGGCGCCCTCGGGAAGCGGCGCGAAGACGAGGCGCAGACTGACGGGCTCGGGGCTGACGATCATGGCTCCTCCGTGGCGGCGACCCAGACGAGGCGGAAACCGAGCAGATTGTGGCGCTGACCGGGGTGGAACCAGTAGTGGGCCCCACAGCGCAGGGCATCGGCCTCCCAGTTGAAGGCGCCCCCCTTGATCGCCGGTGTTTCGCCGGGGGCAACGTCGGCGCAGGGCCGCGGCGCGTCCAGGGCATCGGCGAGGCTACAGGTCCACTCCCAGACATTGCCGGCCAGGTCGAGGGCGCCACACACAGCCGCCCCGGCGGGGAAAGAGCCAACCGGCGCGGGGGCGCGCAGGCCGGCGCCATCGAAATTGGCGCGCTCGGCGTCGGGGGGCTGGTCACCCCATGGATAGATCCGCTGGTCGAGGTGGCGCGCGGCCCGCTCCCATTCGAGCGCGGTGGGCAGGCGCAGGCACTCGCCCGGGTAGAGCCAGCCCGCGGCGCGC